>CAMJYS010000045.1 GCA_946410005.1 uncultured Clostridia bacterium
ACCACCGAGATCTACACTCTTTCCCTACACGACGCTCTTCCGATCTACGGAAAGTTTTTTATCATATTCGAAAAAGTTTATTTAAAAAAATTCATAGACGAAAAATTCAAAATAATAGACGAAATACATTCTATAAAACTAAACGATTCTAAATACGCAACTGTTTCAATCGGCATAAGCGCTCAAGAAAACAGTTTGATTAACCTAAAAAATGAAGCTCAAAAAGCACTTAACATGGCACTGGGTCGCGGTGGAGACCAAGTATCTATAAGAGAAAATAATTCGTATGTGTTTTTTGGAGGAAATTCTCAAAGCATCGAAAAACGTAGCAAAGTTAAGACTAGAATAATCGCAACTTCGTTTTCGGAAAGAATAAAAAACAGCAGCAAAATATTTATTATGGGACACAAACATTCTGATTTTGACAGCGTAGGTTCTGCTGTTGGAATTTGGAATATCTGTTCAAAATTAAAAAAAGATAAGTCTTACATAGTTATAAATGAAGAAACTTCGCTGGCTAAATCTGCGATTAATCACATTAAAACTCATTACAAAAACAAAGAGATTTTTATTTCTACAAGAAAAGCGCAAGAACTTATTGACGAAAATTCGCTTTTGATTATTGTAGACACTCATTCTTTGAAATTTTTAGAAAGCTCTGATTTGTATTCTATGAGCAAACAGACGATGATTATTGACCATCATCGCTTAACAGTCGATAAAATAGACAACACTGTAATATTTTTTCACGAACCTTTTGCGTCATCAACTTGCGAAATGGTTACGGAATTATCTCAGTATATGGGCGAAAATTTAATTGATAAACCTGTTGCAGAATGTTTGTTTGCCGGTATAATGCTCGACACAAAAAATTTCTCATTAAAAACAGGTACGAGAACTTTTGAAGCGGCTTCTTGTCTTAAAAAATCAGGTGCAGATAATTTTGAAGTCAAGAAAATGTTTTCAAATTCTATGGATGTGTATAAACTAAAATGCCAGATTATAGAAGCGGCTTATGATTTAAATTCTTGCGCTATTTCGGCTTTGAAATTAGATAAGATTACGGATAATGTGCGTTTGGCTTGTGCACAAGCTGCTGACGAACTGCTTAACATAAAAAACATCGAAGCGTCGTTCGTGATTTTTTCTGAAAATGATAGAGTGAATATTTCTGCAAGGTCACTCGGCAAAATAAATGTTCAGCTTATTATGGAAAAATTAGGCGGTGGCGGACATAGAACAATGGCTGCTACACAAATTGATAACGCAAGTATTGAGGAGGTCGAAAAGAATTTAACGCTTGCAATAAACGAAAAAATAAATGAATTAAAAGGTGGAAAATAGTAATGAAAGTAATTTTATTAGCAGATGTAAGAAATTATGGTAAAAAAGGCGATGTAGTAAAAGTTAGTGACGGATACGCTAAAAACTGTTTATTCCCTAAAAATCTTGCAAAAGAAGCTACAAATCAAGCTTTAACCGAACGTCAAAACGAGATAGACAAAAACGCTCACGAAAAAGAACTTGAAACACAACACGCACAAGAAATTTTCGAGAAATTAAACGGAAAAACCATAACTATTATTGCAAAAGCTGGAAACAATGGTAAACTTTTTGGAGCTGTAACATCAAAAGATATATCTGAAAAAATAAATGAAGTTTATGGAATAAATATCTCGAAAAAGAAAATTCACTTGGAAAATGATATAAAAGCTTTCGGGACATATAAGTTTGAGATAAAACTCGTTAGCGGAATAGTAGCTACCATGTCAGTGATGGTAGCGGAAAATGTTTAGTTGTTATTAAATATTTGAAAGTTACATAAAAAATCTCTTACCATGAATTGGTAAGAGATTTTATAAAAATTATTTACTGTTTACCGCATCTTTAAGAGCTTTCCCTGCTTTAAATACAGGTGATTTAGAAGCAGGAATCTTAATTGGATTACCTGTTCTTGGATCATGGCCTGTACGTGCTTTACGGTCATGTACTTCGAATGTACCGAAGCCGATTAATTGAACTTTTCCGCCATCTTTAAGTTCTTCTGTTACTGCATCAACGAATGCATTTAAGCTTGCTTCTGAATCTTTCTTTGTGATACCACTTTTTTCTGCCATCATTGAAACTAATTCTGCTTTGTTCATAAAACTTTAAACCTCCAAAATTTTTATGTCTATCGACATATACTTACTCCTTGAATTTCGCTTAATACCAGACTAATTGAAATTCATTGTCAGATATGATACTACTATACTTTATTTTTTTTTTCAATAGCTAAAAGAAATTTTCTTTTAAATCTTTCACAAGAATCATAAAGAGCGTTTTCAGGATCTACGCTTAACAGCCTTGCAATATTTGTAATTGCAAAAATAAGATTCCCTATCTCTTTATAATAATTTTCAGAATCTCCTATATCTATAAGATTTTCGACGTACTTTAATCGCTTAAAAGCTTCTTCTATTCCTTCCTCGATAGAAAATACGCCATATCCCCCTTTAGCGGCACCATCTTGAATTTTTGTTGCTCTGATTAACTCAGGCAAGACTTTTGAAATATTTTCTACTTTTTCTATAAGTGAATTTTTTTGAGAAAATCTCAATCTTGAAAATAGTTCTTCTAAAAACTCTTTAGTATCATTTTCTTCATTGTCATAAATAGTTCCTTTAAAAATATGCGGATGATAAGCAATGGTTTTTCTGCAAATTCCATCCACAACATCATTAAAACAAAAATTCTCCTTTTTATTCTCAATGCTACAATGAAAAGCTATTTGCAAAAGCATATCACCAAGTTCTTCTTTTAATTTAGATATACTTAAGGTGTCTATTGCTTCAATAATTTCATACGCTTCTTCCACCATATTCAATCGTATGCTCGCATGCGTTTGAAGCCTATCCCACAAAAAACCTTTGGGCGATTTTAAACACTCTACAATATCCAAAAAATCGTCTAAATTATACTTTTTTTTGCTTTTAGGCTTTAAAACTTCCGTAGACATAGTAAAATCATATCCTATCATTAAAAAATATGTGTAAAATTTTACACATATTTCCATATTAATCTATTAAGTGAAACTTTTCAAGTACTTTTGCGAATTTTTTTAATTTGGGTACAGAAGCCAATTCTTCGTATTTAAAAGCTTTTACTAAAATTAAAGCAATCGCATAAATAACAGCCGCTATAATTATAGATAAAATTGTCGCTAACTTATAATTTATGAATACTTTAAGTATTCCGTGTGACGAAAAAGCAGCCAATCCGCAAATAATTCCACATGACAGTGGTTTTAAAAAAATGGATATATAGTCAAATCTAAGCTTTGTTTCTCGGCTCAAAAGAATAATTCCGGATATGCATATAAACAGATAGCAAAACAGTGTTCCCATTCCTGCGCCTTGAATATTTATTTCCGGAACACTTACCAAAATATAATTCAAAGCAACTTTTATAATCATACCTATTGTCAATATTTTAAGATGTAAGTCTGCACGCCCTACAGCTTGCAGCATACTGCAAATCGGTGTGCTTATAGATACAAATATTATTCCAATAGCATATATTACCATTATCTTGGAAGCGATATATATTTCCCCGCCTGCTTGAGATGTTTTCCCAAAAGTGTTATAAACAAAATCCATTATCGGATACGAAAGTATAGACATTCCTATTCCTGCTGGAAAAGATATAACCGTTGTAACCTTTAAAACAGTTTCTATATTATTTTTGATTTTTTCTTTTATATTTCCTACCCATGCAGTTGTAACATTCGGAAGAGCACTGATGGCCAATCCTTGTGTTATTGTTGGTAAAAGCATAGTTATATTGTTCATATATACAAAACAACCGCTTAAAAATACATGCGTTTTACCATTAGATATTTCCTCGACCGGAATAAGACCTTTATACATATTCAATATAATATCAGGCACTAAATTCATAAGGTCATATAACCTTCTTTGAACTAACATGGTGTCTATAGCACCGGCTAAATTCATTAAAATTGCACCTAAAGCAATTGGAATTGATATTTTTAAAATTGATTTTATAAGCGTTTTATTGTCTCTCGCCGGCTCTGCGTTTTCAAACTCCTCGTCCGTTATTCCGTCGCCTGAAATTTTATATTTTATAAAGATATATAAAAATCCGCAAAATGCCGCTAAGGTAATACCTAAAATTGCTCCGGCGGAAGCGAGCGGAAGAGATGCACTGTAAGCCTCAGCTTCTGAATTATAAAAATTACCCAAGACAGTTCCGAATTTATTATACTCATCCATACAATAGTTTATAGCCAAAGAAGCAAGAGTTGGCCCGAATATAACTTTACATACCGCTTCCACAATTTCTGAAACTGCAGTAGGTATCATATTGCGAAGACCTTCATAGTAACCTTTATAAATAGAAATCAAGCAAGCAAATATTACAGTAGGCGCCAAAGCGAACATTGAATATATTGTTCCGGGTGCATATGTATAATTAATATACACAAATGACCCAAGAATCATCAACAAACAACCCGTAATTCCCGTAAAAACGAATATCGGAATTGATAATTTATGAATCATTCTTACATCCTTGTAACGCTTTTGCGCCATATTGCTAGAAACAACACGAGAAATGGCAATCGGAAGACCTGCTGTAGCAAGAGCGTAAATCGGATTATAAATATTATATGCCGAATTAAAATATCCAAGTCCTGTTCCTTTTAAAATATAAGTAAGCGGTATTTTAAAAGCCGCACCTGCGATTTTCACAATAAGCATTCCTATTGCCATAATAAACGCCCCAACAGCGAAAGATTGGCTGACTTTTTTAGATTTGTTATTTTTTTTTATGTTTATCATTATTACGCATTCCTTTTATGTATTTATTAAGTTTCGCACCTATATATTATATCACATAATATTTATATTATCGATATGCTTTAAAGTATGTCTTGCACTGCTATTATAAAAGTGGACAGTAAATATATATTTTTAGGACAAGAACTATTAATATATAAACATACGTTTTCCGTTTATGGACAATATACTTACATTAATAGGCAAGGAGATTTAATTTATGTACACACGCGAACAAAGAATAGACATTGGTAAAAAAATTTATAATCGGGAGTTATTTTACAAAGATGCTATGCATTTATTCAATGTCGCTCGTCCTACACTCGTTACTTATGTAAATCTTTACAAAGCTACCATCAATGCCCCGAAAGGTTTACGCCCTTCCTCTATTTCTCTAAGAGATTATTATTCTCTATCCAAAGAAGAACTTATCAACGAATTAATGAACAAAGATATCGAGGTTGAACGATTAAAAAAAGGCTATCAAGTGAAAGGAGTTAGTTCAAAAAAGGTATTCGTTTCTATACAAGATGTGAATATGAAATAATTTATACATTATCTTACAAATGGCCTATTTATAAGCTATGCTCTGCCATGAGCGTTTCCGGAAGTGGTTTTTATTCTTGGAAATCTCGAATTGAAAATCCTTCCACTAAAGAACTTCAAAGACTCAAAAACATACACCTATTCACTTCTTACCATAAAACCTATCCTTCTCACGGGTATCGCTGGTTAAACGCTAAAATCAAACTCGATACCGGTATGTGTTTTTCTGATAATTATGCTCATCGTTGTTGCAAATTTGCCGGTATACATTCTAAATCTAAGCGTTACAGATATCGTCTTTTCCCTAATTTACTACTTAGCAAGATTACCCCTGAAAGACCTTTTCAAACTGTAGTTAGTGATATGACTGCTTTTTGGGTGGGACGGCAATATCACGAACTTACTCTTTATATGGATTTATTTAACAACGAAATCGTTGCTTACGGCCTTTCAAACATCAAAGGCGATCGTAATTCATATTTTAACGGTTTAAAAGAACTTATAAATAAAAAAGAGGAATATGGTAACCTCAAGTTAGTTCTCCACACCGACCAAGGTTCTGTATATTCCTCAAAGGCCTTCAATTACCATTATACAATATTACGCATTCTATGTCCCGCGCTGGTACCCCCTACAGATAATTCTGCTATAGAGGCAATTAATGGTTGGATCAAAGAAGAACTATTTACTGATTTCAATATCAAAGACTGTGATAATGTTGATGATTTTATAAACAGCTATATTCGATATTTGGCATTGCTAAAAACAAATAGATAGGATAAAATGAAGAATATGGAAGAAAAAAA
>CAMJYS010000046.1 GCA_946410005.1 uncultured Clostridia bacterium
TCTCCAATATCTACAGGAATAACGGCTTTGGTTTTCTCGTTAATTGCATTTTCAAGCTTTTCGTAATCCATTTCAAAAGAGCCTTTTTTGACGTCAATCAAAACAGGTTTTGCACCAACATGACATATAACGCTACATGAAGCGGTATACGTATATGCGCTTGTTATAACTTCATCTCCGGGTCCGATTCCTAATAATCTTAAAGTCATTTCCAGACAAGCGGTTGCTGAGTTAAGTGCCACAGCCTTGTTTGTTTTACAATATTCCGCTATTTTTTGTTCAAACAACTTAGTTTTAGGGCCGGTCGTTATCCAGCCTGATTTTAAAGCATCTACAACGCTATTGATATCCTCCTGTGATATATCCGGAGGTGAAAATTTTATATTATATCTCATTAAAAAAATCTCCTTTTATTTTTTTATAACAGCCAAAACCGTTTGAAACATTATTTTTATATCTGACCAAAATCCAAAATTTTTTATATATTCTAAATTATATTTCATTTTTTTAGGCAAAATTTCATTTACATAAGTTTCGTCATAATCTTCGCAATCTTTAAGCATTTCGGATTCGTTTTTAAATAATATACTTGCAGGTGAGGTGACTCCGGCCGGCAAGAGCAATGTTGCAACCATTTCTTTGTTATATCTTGCAACATACTTTGGTGATTCCGGTCTTACACCTACGAATGATAATTCACCTTTTAATATGTTTATAAGCTGTAAAGTTTCATCAATTCTGTATTTTCTTAGCCATTTCCCGCATTTTGTAATTCTTGAATCGTTTTCGGTTGTAACGCTTGCACCTTTTTGTTCGGCATTTTCGACCATAGTTCTGAATTTTAATATTTTAAAAACACGACCGTATCTTGTTATTCTGTTTTGTGAAAATATTGGATTTCCGGGGGAATCAAGCATGATGATTAAATATATTATAAGCCAAAAAGGAAAAACAAATATTATCATAATCAAAGAAAATATAATATCAAACAACCTTTTTATGAATAAGTCGAATTTTTTCTTTTTTATTATGTCGTAATATTCTTTTACTTCATCTGTTTCCATATAACATGGAAGATTATTCCATGATTCTAGCATAAAATACCACCTTTAAAAAAGATTTTTTTAAAAAATATAACATACATATTATAATTTTAACTTTTTGAAATAGTATTTTCAATAGTCAAGCGAATATTTATTAATATTTTTGAGAACAATATTTAAAATGATACATTAATAGTTTATGTTTAGAGGTGTAGAAAAAATGGCGGTAGCTCTAGTTAGAACACTGATACTTTATATTATAATAATTTTTTCAATTAAAATGATGGGGAAAAGGCAAATCAGTGATTTACAGACTTCTGAGCTTGTAATAACCATTATGATTTCTAATATAGCAGCAATACCTATGGAAAATACTTCTCAACCTCTTTTGGGAAGTTTAATACCCATATCTGTACTTGTTTGTTCCGAAATATTTGTTTCATTTTTTATGTTAAAAAGCCCAAAATTCCGCAAATTAATTTGCGGAAAACCTGTGGTTGTTATAAGTGAGGGTAAAATAAAACAAGATGCATTGAAATTTTTGCGTTTAAGCGTAGAAGATTTATTTGAGCAACTTAGGCAAATGGATGTTTTTTGTTTGGATGACGTTTGGTATGCCGTAATGGAAACCAACGGAACTATGAGTGTTTTAAAAAAATCTTCAAGTCAACCTCCTTGTGCGGAAGATTTGAAAATAGCTGTTCCTGAAGAAGAAATCGATACCGTAATAGTCAGTGACGGAAATGTTTCGAATTTAGCTTTAAAAGCTTGCGGTCTTGATAGAATATGGCTAAACAAAAAGTTAAAAGAAGAAAAAATCGAATTAAATGACGTTTTCGTAATGACAGCTACCAAAAGTAAGAAGTTTAATATAATCAAAAAGGAGATTCATTCATGAAAAAAGTAATTTGGGCGATAGTACTTTTAATAGCACCGGTGGCTGTTTGCGCATTAAGCTTGTTTTATGTTATGAAAGTTTCAAATGAATCAAGAGAATACGTAGAAATTTTGCAAAATTCAGTAAAAAATTCCGAATTTAAAAAAGCTAAAATCGAAGTAGATAATTTTGAAAATTATTGGAAAAATCAATATGAGCTTTTGTCAATAATAATAAATCATAATATTATACAAGAGATAGATGAATCAGTTTCTTTGTTAAAAGCGTCTGTTAAAGATATTTCAGAAGACGAGAAAGTTGATTTTGAATTGGAATCCGCCAGAGCAATTTTAAGAATAAAAAATCTTTACGACATGGAGCTTCCGTCGGTGTATAATATTTTTTAAAAATATAAAATCCACCGACTGTATTTTTGCAGTCAGCGGAAATTTATTTTATTTTTTCATTATTTCGCACTCTCCATTATCGTACGTAACATTTACATCATATCTGTTTTTGCAGTATGATTCTGAAATTCCGGCTTCTCTTCTATATTTATACAACTCTAAATATATTTTTTTCGTAAATATGCCTACATTTCTCGCTCCGCCTGTTTTCATATTTGACAATTCTGCAGCCATATTATCTAAGGAATTATTGTTGAAATCAACAAATAAATTATATTTTTTGGAATAGTATTCTTTTATAGGTTTGAAATGACTTATTAAAATTTCTTTATAAATGTCTTTCGAGAAATTCTCAAAATATACATTGGTAATACGGTTAAGGAAGGCTTGTTTGAAATTAACGGTTTCAAGAGAATCACTATCATCAGTTTTTAATTTATCTATTTTTAATTTGATGCTTTCTTTAGAAGCATTAGACGTAAGTATGAATATAGTTTTACTGCAATCTATACTTGTATCTTTGCCGATTCTTAAGCGACCTGTATCAGCAATGTCCCAAAGCATAGCTTGTAAAGAATCATCTCTAAGCATAAATTTATCAAATTCGTCTATAACAACAACTATTTCAGGATTATAAATAAGCTGAGACGCATATGATGTATTACATTTAACGTCAGTGTCAAACACAGATTTTTCAGTATAATTTCCAAAAAGTTGTTCGGCACAACTTCTTTTATCAGTAGTGTCTATGTCAGAATAGCTTATCCTTATAGCAGAATTTTTTGAAAGTTTATTGGCTAAAATATCTGCAGTCATAGATTTACCCGTTCCAGACACACCCGCCATATGTATAACAAGACCGCCTGATGTTTTATCTATCTCATTTTTTTTAGATTCACTCCAACCACATATAGAATCTATTACGGTATTTATAGCAAGGTCTTGACCTTTTACACTTGAAAGCGATTTTTTTAAGTCATCGTACAAATTGGATTTTAAATTCAATTTCTGATACGAAGCACTAGACCATTCATTAAATTTTTGCATATATGAGGGAATAGATTGCAGAATAACAGGAATAAGTTGTGCTATTGACATTGCTGTATACATAAGTATATACATAACTAATAAATCAGCCATTATGTGTACATCTCCTTTATACTTTGAATTATTTTAACAATAATATTATACCATATTATAACACAAAAGTAAATATTATTCAGAGAAAAAATATATGCAATTTGAATAGTTTCAAATTGCATATAAACATATATTACACTTTTATTTGTTCCATGTACTCTTCGAGTTCGGCTTTTATTATTGTCACTCTCGGACCGAATATGATTTGAATACCTTTGCCTTTTTTTATAATTCCGGCACATCCGCTTTGTTTTAATAAATCTTCATTTACTTTTTCCGATTCTTTTACATTTATACGAAGTCTTGTTGCACAACATTCAACATTATCTATATTTTCAATTCCGCCTAGACCGTCAATCAAAATTTCAGATATATTATCTTTTTTTGTTGCTTCAAAATCTTTTTTTGTATACAGTTTGGATTCAAGTTCGTCTTCTTCTCTGCCGGGAGTTATCAAGTTGAATTTTTTAATTGCAAATTTAAATACAAAATAGTAAATAATCGCATACGCTATACCGATCGGGATTATATACAACCAATTTGTTTTTGCGTTTCCTTGTAAAATTCCGAACAACAATAAGTCTATGAATCCGCCTGAAAATGTCATTCCGATCGTAATATTTAAAATGTGCATCAGCATAAAAGATATACCGGCAAAAACGCAATGAACCGCATGTAATAACGGAGCTACGAACAAAAATGTAAATTCAAGCGGTTCGGTTATTCCCGTTAAAACGGATGTTAACGCTGCTGACAGCAGTAATCCGCTTACAGCTTCTTTTTTTGATTTTTTTGCGGTTTTATACATAGCGTAAGCTGCTCCGGGAAGGCCGAAAATCATAAACGGGAATTTTCCGGTCATAAATCTTGTTGCGTCTACGCTGAATTTTGTGATGTTGGGCGATGCCAGTTCGGCAAAGAATATATTTTGTGCGCCCGTTATATAATATCCGTCTACAATCGCCGTTCCGCCAAGACCTGTATACCAAAACGGAGTATAGAAAACATGATGAAGTCCAAAAGGTATCAAAGCTCTTTCAATCAATCCGTAAACAAAAGTTCCTGCATATTTAGAAGCAACCACTAAATTTCCGAGTGTATACATTCCGCTTTGAACATATGGCCAAATGAAGAACATGAGCGTTCCTACTAAAATATAAGCAACAGAAGAAATTATGGGTATAAATCTTACTCCACCGAAAAAAGATATAGCATTAGGTAGCTTGATTTTATAAAATTTATTATGAAGATACGCTACTCCCATTCCTACTATAATTCCGCCGAATACACCCATCTGTAAAGATTTTATTCCGCAAACCGAATCAATTGTTCCCTCAAGCATTGCTCCGGGCTCAAGCTTACCGGTAAGCTCCAACAAAGAATGAATTGTTTCGTGCATAACGAAAAAAGCTATAGCGGAAGACAAAACGGCCGCACCTTTTTCTTTGTTTGCCATTCCCAAAGCAATTCCCATCGCAAAAATGATTGGCAAATTCGAGAATATAATGCTTCCCGTGTTTGACATGATTGACAAAACAAAATTTAAAAAAGTTCCTTCTCCCAAAATCCACTCTAGGTTATATGATTTTATCATATGAGGATTTGAAAACGACGCACCTATTCCGAGAAGCAATCCCGCAACAGGCAATAAGGCTATCGGAAACATGAACGATTGTCCGATTCGTTGAAGAAATTTAAAAGCAGACAACTCTTTCTTCAAATTAAACACCACTTTCTAAAAATAATAGTAAACAAATTATATCAAAAAATAATCTGTGATATAAGTGAATAAATTTATTTCATTCTAAAAGTTATAACCTCATCTTCTCCGGCCTTTACATTTCCGGTTACAGTATTAAATTCCGCAAGCTTAGACATATTGGTTATAATCATAATTACGTGAGTTTGCAGACCGGCATTACTTATTAAATTAAAATCAGCTTTTGCGATTTTTTTACCCACATGAACTTTTTGACCTACTTTTACATATGATTTGAAGCCTTTTCCCTTTAGCGTTACTGTGTCTACTCCGATATGAATTAACACATCTAAGCCATTTTTACCTTTTATGCAAAAAGCGTGGTTTGTTTCGGCGACCTGTACGACTTCGCCTTCCATAGGAGAAAAAATTATGTTTTCTGAGGGGATAACAGCTACTCCGTCGCCCAGTATTCTTTCGGAAAACACTTCGTCGGAAATTTCAGTTATTGAAGCCGCTTTACCTGTTACAGGAGTAATCAAATGATTGTCGTGATTCACTTCTTTTTTGGATATAAATTTTTTTAAAAAATTAAACATGTTAAATATCTCCGCTCTAATTAAATATTTTTTAGTATATTATCCTTTATTTCACTTATATTTATTTCTGTTATTTTTTTTCTTGTGCTGAGTATATACGAAGGTGAAACTGAGAGCTCGTCTACGCCGATT
This sequence comes from uncultured Clostridia bacterium, assembly GCA_946410005.1. Classification (GTDB taxonomy): domain Bacteria; phylum Bacillota; class Clostridia; order Oscillospirales; family Acutalibacteraceae; genus UMGS1491. The sequence goes on from CAMJYS010000046.1 coordinate 5,898, forward strand.
GACAAAAACTTTTCTATAAATGATTCATCCGATGCCAACTCTCCGCAAACTCCTACCCATATTCCATTGTGGTGAGCATTGTCAACGACCATTTTAATCATTCGCATTATTGATTTATGGTGCATATTAAACATATGATTTACTTTTCCGTTTTGCCTGTCTATCGCAAGGGAGTACTGAGTTAAATCATTTGTTCCTATACTGAAAAAATCCACTTCTTTTGCGAGTTCAAGATCGGAAGAGCACACGTCTGAACTCCAGTCACACGTATCAATCTC
>CAMJYS010000047.1 GCA_946410005.1 uncultured Clostridia bacterium
CCACCGAGATCTACACTCTTTCCCTACACGACGCTCTTCCGATCTACATGGTTCACAACCATTCGTCGTATAGCACCCACCCGGTTGCATATTAAATCACATTTTCTTGATTATTATCAACCGTAGCTTTAAAATTATTATACAAGATACATTTTTAAAAATCAAGTCTTTTAAAGGAGATAAAAATTGAAAATTAAAATTGCGCACACCGCCGACATTCACATTGGTTTCAAAGAGAAAAAACAAAACCGAAATTTTGAACTTAAACAACATGAATTAAAAAACACTTTTTTTAAAATATTAGATACGTGTAAAAATCAAAACATTGATTTTTTATTAATATCCGGAGATCTATTTAATGATGTAAATATTTCCTATATTGATCTTAATGAAATAAAAACCGCTATTTCCGAATGTGAATTTAACGTAATAATATCTCCCGGAAATCATGACCCGTTCACAACAGATTCACCATATAACTCCAAATGGCCTGCAAATGTTTTTATTTTTTCTAAAAATACTATCGATTTTTTTGAATTTAAAGAAAAAAATGTAAGAATTTATGGTGCCGCATTTAACGATTTATATGAAAAAGAAAATATTTTAAACTCTGAAATTAATATTGATGAAAATTTTATAAACATTTGCTCTCTGCATGCAGATTTAATTCAAAACTCTCAAAACGCACAAAGTATTTATCGACCTATAACCTGCGCTGACATAGAAAGAAGCAAAATGGATTATCTCGCTTTGGGTCACATACACAAAAGAACTTCAATTTTAAAGGTGGGACATACATTTTATTCATATTGCGGATGCCCTGAGGGGATGGGCTTTGATGAACTCGGTGAAAAAGGATTTTATATCGGAGAAATTTCTAAAAATTACTGTGATTTAAAGTTTCAAAAAATTTGCGAAAGAACTTACGAAAAAGTTTTGATAGATATTTCCGAAATAAGTTCAGATATAGAATTAAAAAATTTTATTATTAAAAAAATACATGAAAAATATCAAGATAATTATGAAAAAAATTATTATAGCATAACATTGACCGGTTTATGCGACAAAGACTTTTTTGTCGATATTACTAAATTAGAATTCTCGCTAAAAGATATTCTATTTTTCGTGAAAATAAAAGACGAAACAGTACCGTCCATAGATTTAGAAAAATTAAAATATCAAAATGATATAAAAAGTACATTTATAAAAAAAATAATGTGTTCTATAAACAATACTGCAAACCTAAAGAAAAAATCATTACTCGAAAAAGCTTTGAAAATCGGATTAATGTCTTTCGAAAAGGAAGTTTTATACAATGAAGATTAAAAATATCCACATAGATAATTTTGGAAAATTTGAAAATTTTAATATAGATTTTAAAGATGATATTCAAATAATTTACGGAGAAAACGAAGCAGGAAAATCAACATTGATGGATTTCATAAAACTTATGTTTTACAGAAAAGAGGGATATGAAAAAGCCTCGGCAAAAGACAAAGAAATAAGAGAGAAATATTATCCCAGGTCAAAAAAAGAAATGAAAGGCTCAATAGAATTTGAAAGTCATGGTACATTATTTAAAATATACAAAGAAATCGATTCAAAAAGCCATTCAAAAGATAATATCTTATTTAAAAATTTATCCACCGGCGAACAAATAAAGCTTGGCAAAAAGGAAGAAGTTGGCGAATATATTTTTGGGATTGACGCCAAAAGTTTTGAAAAAAGCAGTTTTGTAAAAACATTAGGGAAAATCGAAGTGCCTAAAGATAAAGGAGATATTTCGGATAAAATAATTGCAAGCTTATCCGAAACAGATGACGAAAACATTTCTAAAGATGCTGCTTTAAAAAGAATTAAAGCTGCTATAGATGATATAAAACCAAGTAAAAAGAAAAGCGGAAAAATTTTAAATGTCGAAAATGAAATATCAGAAATTAAATCCAAAATAAATGAAATTAACAATATCAAAAAAACAAGCAGTGAATTAAAAAAAGAACTTGATAAAATAAACACTCTCAAAAATCAAAAAATCGAAACCGAAAAAGAATTAGAACTACTACGAAAAAATATTAATTTTTTTAAAATTAAAGATATTATAAAAACAAATGAAATTATAGATAAAAAATCACTTGAACTTAATATTCCTCTCGAAAACGCTCACGATGTAATAGAAAATCTTACATCAAAAAAACAAGAACTCGATAAATGTTTAGCTAAAAAATCAGAGTTGGAAAATATAAATAATTTAGTTACAGATGAATCGGAAATAGTTTCTGATGAAGATATAGATAAATTAGATAATCTTTTAAAAGAAAAATACTCACTTGAAAATAAAATACATATTTTAAATGAAGTTTTACAAAATCATATCTTATCTAAAAATCCGGATTTTAATGCACTAAAAAATTCAGAAATTTTAGATTTAGATATAGTGGAAAAAATAGAAAAAAATTACAAATCTCATAAAAATGTTTCTGACAAAATTCAAAATCTAAAAAATGATATTCAATCCGAAAAAGAAAGCTTTAAAAATGAAATTGAAAAATCAAAAAATGAAGCTTTCAATAAAAACACAGAATTCAAAAAAATTCTTATGTCTACATCAATATTCTTAGGAATTGGGCTCATACTGAGTTTTTGCTTATCTGTTTTTTTCGGAAATATTTTTCTGATTTCAGGAATATTTTTGACTTTAATGACTTCATGTATCGCTATTTTATTTTTTAAATTCAAAAAATCAAATGATATTCAAAATTCGGAGATGGATTTAAAATCAAAACTTGAAAATAAGCTAAACGAATTAAGCAATCAAATTGAAAAATATTATTTTGAAGCAAAAAATAATTTTGATGACACCAAATTTATAATCGAAAATGAAATTAATCATATAAGAAACAGTATAAAAAGCATAAGTAGTAAAATATCTATAAATTTAAAAGAGAAAAAATGCAGTTCGGTGCAAAATTTTTACAAATCTCACGCCAAATTTAAAAGTGCATATCAGATAAAAAATTCCTTAAAAATTATAGAAAATAAAACAGAAAAAATATCAAAAGAAATAATTTCGACAATTCAAGAATTCAAACCCGTACAAGATTTAAATTCAGCCGTCAAAACTCTGAATTTTGTTTCAAATTTGTTAATTGAAATTAATAATTTAAAAAATCAAAATGCCATTAAATTGAATTCTTTAGGTATACCTGAAAATTTATCTACGCAAGAATTGCAAAACTACATAAGTAAGCCGGAAAATTTAAATATACAATCGTTGAATGAAATAACATCAAAAATCCAAATAAAAGAAAAACAGTTACAACAACTACAAAAATTAAATTTGGACGAAAAATATATTGAAATCAAAAAAAATATAAAGACTCCTAATGTATCCAAAGAGCATCTCAAAAAAGAACTGGAAAAAAAAGAGTCCGAACTGTCAAATTTAAATGATTATCTAGAAAGTTTAAACCTGGCCGCTAAAAATATTGAAGACGCTTACGATGAATTAAGACGTAATTTCAGCCCTAAACTAAACGAAAAAGCATCAAAAATTTTTAGTAAATTAACATCAGGAAAATATAATAAAGTAAGCATTGAAAAAAATTATAATATACTAATAAATAGCAATAATTGGGAGTATGACCACAAAAATTTCAGTACCGGAACTATTGACCAAGCTTATTTTGCGTTGCGCTTAGCCATTTCAGAACTGATTTCAGGAAAAACAAATATTCCTATTATTTTGGATGATATTTTTGCGAGATACGACGACAAACGAACTGAAAATTCAATTGAACTTTTGAAAAATTATTCAAAAAACAGGCAAGTAATTATCTTTACTTGCCATAAAAGTATGCTGGACATAGCTAAGCTTAAAAATATTTTTATTATCAAGATTTAATTTGCTTATCTTTCAAACATTTAACTATTTCATGAACGGCTACGATTTCTCTCTCGGAAAGACCCGAAACATTGATTGTGCTTGTCTTTGATATACCTAACAAAAAATCTGAGGAGACATCAAAAAATTCTGATAAAAGAACAATATATTGTGTAGATGGAACAGAAATACCCATCTCCCATGCATTAACACACGAACGTGTAACTCCTAATTTTTTTGCAATGTCAGATTGGGTTAAATTTCCATTTATTCGTAATTCCTTTATTTTTTCAGCTATCATAAACAATCCCCCCAATTCGATTTTATATCGTCAAAATGATATTTCATTATCATTTTTGATATTTTTATTTGACATAAAATATTATTTGTTGTACAATAATAAAAAATACATTATTTTAAATCAAAAATTATGTATTTAAAATATTTTAGGAGGTATGTTTTATGGGTAATAATCAATTAGACACAGGAGTAAAAAAAGGAGGAAATAATACGACGGGTATAATGTCGCTTGTAATTTCTATAATCGCAGTAGTAGGTTGTTGGATACCTGGATTAAATATTATATCTATGTTTTTGGCAGTTATATCAGGAATTATTGCTGTTATTTCCTTAATTAGTGCTTTTAGAAACAAATCGAGTTCAAAATCATTATCAATATCCGGTATTATAATAAGCTTATTTTCTATATTTCTTGGTTCAAGTATGAATAATCACATATTTGGTTCATCGTCGTCTTCAACATCTTCAACATCGTCAAGTTCAAACACATCATCGACTTCCGAATCTTCTGAAAATAATAATTCAAACTCATCAGCAAGCAAAGAAGTAGAGAAATCCCAATACGCAGTGGGCGATGTTATAAAATTCGATGATAAAGAAGTAACTATAACAAATGTTAAAAGAAACTATAGTACAGGCAACGAATTTTCAAAACCTAAATCCGGAAATGAATTTATAAAAGTTTCCGTAAAAATAGATAACAAATCAAAAGATACAGTTTCTGTAAATACATTTGATTTTAAAGTTCAGGATAGCAACGGTGTAATAGATGATTGTGCTGCACCGACATATTCGTTAGATGATGGATTAGAAAGTTCTCAACTTGCTTCAGAAGGTTCAAAAACAGGTTCTATGATATTTGAAGTCCCAAAAAATGACTCAAATTTAATATTAATCTATCAACCAAGTTTCTTATCCAACAAAAAAATCGAAATAAAATTATAAAAAATAATACACCAATCACATATAAAAAGTGGTTGATGTAAAAATTTCCCCCGACTCTTGAAATTCAAAAGTCGGGGTTATTTTTTCGCTATTATTTATTTTCCGTAAACCTGATCGGAAGAAAATCCGGATTCCACTAACTTTACAAGTTGCTCAACTGCAACCTCTTCATCTATTCCGTCCGCTATTATTTTAATACCGGTATTACCACCGACACCTAATGACAACACGCCTAAAAGACTTTTTGCGTTTACACGTCTTTCATCTTTTTCCACCCATATTGTAGACTTAAATTCATTTGCTTTTTGGATAAAATAAGTTGCCGGACGTGCATAAAGTCCTACCTCGTTTTGAACCAATACTTCTTTGACATACATATCAATCTCTCCTTAGTAATAAAAATGTAGATTTATAATTCCTATAATATCCACAAAAATCCACCGTTTTTTTATATTATATCACAAAACCTATTTTAGTCAACAAAAACTTTAAATTTCGGCTATTTTACCTTTTTGTTATCAAAATCTATTTATCTATTGTGCAAAATAGCGACAACTATACACTAATTTTACAATTTAAAATCGCCAACTCTTTAACTTCGAACATTAACCTAAATTCATCGTCGATTTCCGGCACATATTGACATTTTCGTATAAGTCAGGTCTATATTTTAGTGTTTCTTTAACAGACATTTCCTTTTTCCATTTTTCGATATTAGCATGATGGCCTGATAGCAAAACTTCCGGAACATTCTTATTATGCCACGAAGACGGTTTTGTATACTGAGGATATTCCAAAAAACCATTATAATGACTTTCGTCCTCGAAACATACATTTTCAGAAAGCACCCCGGGTACCATTCTACAAACGGAATCCACAACCGCCAAAGCAGGAATTTCTCCGCCTGTAAGCACATAATCTCCGATAGAAATATATTCATCAACAATTTCTTCTAAAACTCTTTCGTCTACTCCCTCATAATGTCCGCACAATAACGCTATTCTTGTTTCACAATTCAATTCCTTTGCGATTTCTTGGCTAAAAACTCT
>CAMJYS010000048.1 GCA_946410005.1 uncultured Clostridia bacterium
CCCTACACGACGCTCTTCCGATCTTTTTTATTATTAATTATACTTAATTCGTGCAAAAAATCACGCTCCTATTTTTTTATAACGTCCATGATAATTTTATAAATTCTTTCGCTTGAGTCTGTAATCGCAATGCGCTTTAAATTTTTAGAATAATTTTCAGCAATATTTTTTTCGCTGTCTAAAATTTTATTTATTTCTGCCCAAAGCTTTTCTTCGTTTAAATCTTTTTCCTCTATAATACTTGCGGCACCTTCGTTTACAAGTGCCATAGCGTTATGATACTGATGATTTTCAGCAACATTCGGTGAAGGAACTAAAATTGCAGGTTTTTGCGAAGCCTGTATTTCGCTCAGTGTCGTCGCACCTGACCTACAAATTACTAAATCTGCCGCCGCTAAACATTCCGGCATGTTTTTTATATACTCTTTTATTATGTATTTACCGTCAGACTTTGTGTTTACGCCGTTTAAAGAGAGTTGCTTTTCAAAATTATGCTCATTTTTTCCGTATCCATGAATAAATGTGAAATCATTTTCGTTATGATGCTTTATAAAAATATTTTTCATGACATTGTTTATCGTTTTAGCGCCTAAACTTCCGCCAAACGAAAGTATAACCTTTTCGGTTTTTATTCCTAAATTTTTCCTAGCTTCATTCTTTTCTATATTGGCTATTTTTCGTCTGACAGGAGTTCCGACGACTTCGCATTTAGACGATGTCGGTAAATATTTTTTGACCTCGTTATTTATAATTAAAACCTTATTTGCTTTTTTAGCAAGAAGCTTTGTAGTAACCCCGGGATAAGAATTTGAGTCATGAATTAAAAACGGAATTCCTAATTTTGCCGCAGCTCTTAAAAAAGGACCGCTCACATATCCTCCCGTTCCAACGCAAATATCGGGGTTGAAATCTTTTATTATTTTTTTCGATTCTAATGTTGAAATAACTATATTTTTCAATGTAGTTACATTTTTTTTGAAAGAATCGAAATTTATTTTTCTTGAAAAACCTGAAACTGTTATCCCTTTAAAATCAAGCCCTTCCTCTTTTACGAGACGCTCTTCCATTCCGTTTTTAGCTCCAACATAAAGTATTTCGGAAGTTTTATCTTGGCTTTTTACGTATTCAGCAAGCGCTAACGCTGGATTTATATGTCCCGCTGTTCCTCCGCCGACAAAAATTATTCTCAAAATATTAACCTCGTTTCAATAAAATTAAATAACTAAGTCTCTATCTATGTTTTTTCTATATTCGCAGTACGAGATATAGAAAGAACAACCCCCATCTGAGCCAGTAACATCAATAAAGATGTTCCTCCATAGCTAAAAAACGGCAAGCTTATTCCGGTATTTGGTATTGTGTTCGTTACAACCGCTATATTTAAAATTACTTGTAATCCTACTTGTGCGGTTAATCCAACTCCTAAAAGTACGCCGAATTTATCTTTTGCATGCATGGATATTGTAATCCCTCTCCAAACCAACATCGCAAACAAAAGTAAAATTATAACCGCTCCGATAAACCCTAATTCCTCACAAACAACTGCAAATATAAAGTCATTTTGTGGCTCGGGAATATACAAATATTTTTGTCTGGAATTTCCAAGTCCCAGTCCCCAAAGTCCTCCCGAACCTATTGCGTAAAGTCCTTGACGTGTTTGCCAAGTATCTACTCCGGCAGCTGGCGAAAAAGGCTCCAGCCAACCTGAAATTCTGTTATTCGCATACGTTAATTTCTTAGTGAATAAAACAAGATACAAAATGGCTGAAGCAATTGCTCCTAAAACCATTCCGAACCATTTTAGTTGCACTCCACCGACAAATAGCATTCCGGCAGCTAATAAAACTACTATTGCCGTACAAGAAATATGGGGTTCCAAAGCTAACAATATTGCAGTAGGTACCAAAATTATAAGATACGGAAGTATTCCGTATTTAAACGTTCCCATTCTTTGAAAATTTAAATTTATAAAATGCGCAAATGATACTACTATCGCAAACTTTGTTATTTCTGACGCCTGAAAGCTAAATGAACCTAATTGTACCCATCTGTGAACACCATTTCGTGCAGGCATCAATAAAACTATTACAAGCAGAAAAAATGAAACACATAAAATCGGGACTGCCCATCTGTGAAAACACGCATAATCTATGTGAGAAATCGCTATCATTGCAATTACTCCCATAATCGCAAAAACCACCTGATTCTTTATAAAATAGAAACTGTCACCCTTGTGAAGATAATATGCATTCGGATAACTGGCCGAAAACATCATAACAAGTCCGATAACTAAAATCGTAAGTACCAAAAATAAAAATGGTAAATCCATATTCGATTTCAAAGATAAAATTTTAAATTCCGAAAGCATTGACTTGATATTGAATTTTTTCTTTTTTCTTACAGAAGAGCCTTTTTTTAAAATATTTTTACTATTTGAATTTTTATATTTATCATTTCTTTTTTTATATCTCATTAAAACCCTCCTGCTAAAATAAAAAATAATTTCTAAAAACAACCCAAAACTAATAAAGTTGATATTAATCCAAAAAATATAGTTGCTATACTAAAAACCACACAAATTTTCACTTCACTCCAACCACACATCTCAAAATGATGATGAATCGGACTCATTTTGAAAAGTCGTTTACCTTTTGAAATTTTAAAATAAACAACTTGTAGTATCACGGAAAACATCTCTAAAATATATACTGATGATAGAATTATCATCGGAACATGAATTCCTGCCCCCAAACCTATTGCACAAACCATTCCGCCTAAAAACAAAGAACCTGTATCGCCCATAAATACTTTTGCAGGATGAAAATTCCAAAATAAAAACCCTAAACATCCTCCGGCAAGTGCGGCGGATTCAATTCCCAATCCAAACATTCCTAAACAATTAGTTATAAACATGCAAAAAATCGCTATAAAGAACGCAACTGATGCACTAAGACCATCTACTCCGTCCGTAAGATTAGCTGCATTCACTATACCTACAACTATTATTCCAAAAATTACCCAATAAAATATTCCAAAATCCACATTTCCTATGAAAGGAATATTTACTGTTGTTAATTTTGATCCACCATTAATTTCACTTATCATATTCAAAGCCAAAAAATAACAGCCGACTATTCCAAATTGCAAAATCAATTTTTGCTTCGGTGTAAGACCTGCATTATGCTTTTTCTTTATTTTTACCAAATCATCTATAACGCCAACCAGACCATAGGCTACCGCCATACCTAACCCGGCAAAAATCTTAGTTATCATAAACGGTGTTTCAGTAACATACATTCCATTTTTTGCAGAAATTGTATAATACATAGGCACACAAATAACAGTAGCAATAATTGTACTTATGATGAACATTATTCCTCCCATTGTTGGGGTTCCTTGTTTATTTTTATGCCAAGAAGGTCCTATTTCCAATATTGTTTGACCGTATTTTAATTTATGCAAAAATGGTATCATGAATTTCCCTAAAATTACAGTTATTAAAAAGGAAATTATAATCGCTGATATTGCTGATAATTCATAAGTGTTCAACTTTTTTCGCCTCCAAGATTTTATATCCTAAAAATTATATAACAACTATAATTTTAAGACAACGTTATGTACTGTTTTCTTTGTGCATAAATCCAACAATTACAGTAGTTCCGGGTTTAACCTCTGTACCTTCGGGTATACTTTGTGTTGCTGATATTACTCCCGATTGAGTTAAATCCGTTCCTGAAAATTTAACGTTAATATTCGAGTTTAAAGCCAACTTATTGACTTGAGCAACGGATAGTCCTATAAGCTTTGGAACCTTTACCGTACTTTCCTCACCTTTATTTTCAGTATAAATAACAACCGTTCCGCCTTTGGGGACTTGTTCATTAGGCAAAGGCATTTGGGAAATTACCTTTTCTCCATTTCCTATTACAACCGGACTTAAATAATTTTCTAAAATACTGTTTTTTGCTTCACTTACGGCTTTGCCTATTACGTCTGGTGCTTTAGCGTCAAGCTTTTTAATTTCATCTTCTGTATATATTTTTTCTATTCCCATATAAGGAAGTATTTCTTGCATCATTTTTGCAAATGCCGGTGCAGCTACGGCGCTACCATAATATAATCCCCCTGTCGGGGTATCAAAAAACACTAAAATAGCGATTTTAGGATCATCATATGGAGCAAATCCACAAAATGAAGATATATAGTCCTTTATCCCGTGAGTACTAAGACCTATTTTTTCTGACGTACCGGTTTTTCCCGCAATTCTGTAACCTGGCACATATGCATTCTTTGCGGCACCATTTACAGCATTTTCATAAAGCATAGCGGTTACTCTTTTGGCCGTTCTTTCGGATATAACTCTTCTTTTAATAAACGGGTCGATAGATTTTACAATGTTCCCCTCTCCGTCTAGAATCTCTTTAACTATATGCGGTTGAACCAAATTTCCGCCATTTGCGATTGTTGAAGCCGCTGTAATCATTTGAATTGGCGTTATACCGAAATTTTGACCCATAGAGGCAACTGCTAAGTCCGTTATAGACATTTTTCCGTCCGCACTGAAAAATAAATCTGTAGATTCTCCGGGTAAATCTATATTAGTTTTATTATGAAATCCAAACGACTTATAAAAATTAAAAAAATTTGATGTACCAATTCTTTGTCCCAACTGTATAAATGCCGGGTTACATGAATTACATAACGCACGTACAAAATCCTGTGTTCCATGTCCGCCACGCTTATGACATCCTATCGCTTTAGCACCTTCGCACGGCTTAAATGAACCGCTACAAGTAAATGTTGACTGTTCATTTACAACATCAAGCTCTAACCCCATAGAAGCTGTTACCATTTTGAAAACAGATCCCGGATAATATGTATCACTTACGGCTTTATTTCTCCATTGCCTTGAAAGTGCTTCGCCCTTAGCCTTTTGACGCTCTTCTTCAGGTAAATTATCAATAGTTTCTTTTTCTTCCTCATCGCAAATTTTAAAAGGTTCATTGGGATCAAAATCACCTTTAACGGCCATGCCCAAAATCTCGCCGGTTTTTACGTCCATAGCTATCGCTGCAGCACGATTTTTTACCTTGTTGTTTTTTATTCCTTCTTCCAAATTTTTTTCCATTATTCTCTGAATTGTTTCATCTATGCAAAGTCTTAAATTGCAACCGGATTTAGTTGGAATCATCTGCTCATGGTCGAAAGGCATGTCTGTTCCGATAGCATTTTTGGCTGTAAGAATTCTTCCGGGCTCACCTTTTAAATACTTATCATAAAACGCTTCTACCCCGGCCAATCCTTGACTGTCAGCTCCGGTAAAACCTAAAACCACAGAAGCAAAATTTCCAAGCGGATAATATCTTTTGTAGTCCTCTATAAGCCTTACTCCGCTTGCAATTTTATTTTCAGATTTAAACTGCAAAATTTTATCTTTTACATCACTGTCAACTTTTTTCTTTATTATCGTATAACAAGACCTTTTCTTGGATAATTCATAAAGCTTCTCTTTTTCCAATCCTAAAATTTCACTCATACCATTACAAATTATTTCACGTTTTTTATCATTGTCTATGTAAGCCGGCTCTAAAACAACCGTCCATACAGTAGCGCTCTGTGCCAATGGTTGCATATTTCTATCATAAATAGTTCCACGCTGTGCACTTATTTTAGTATCTGCCATTTGTTGCTCAGATGCCATACGTTCAAAAAACTCGCCTTGAAAAATCTGCAAATTTATAAGTCTGAATATCAATATCGAAAAACAAAACATCACTAACGCGAATAATATAACGACTATTCTGCGTCGCATTCTTACTGTAGTTCCTTTAGCCAAATTTTTACACCTCTTGTATTAACTCGTTATTTTATATAAATAAATTCTAATTTGTTATATATTTTATTATAATACTTATTTTCAAATTAAACAAGTTATTACAAATAATTACTAATTAAAAATTTGATATTTCGAAAAAATTAAGTTTACGAATTGAAAATCGTAAACTTAATCTCTATGATTTTTGAAACAAAATTTTGTGAAATTTATTTATAGATATTATCACTTAATAAATATTCTCGCATATATGATTATTTTTTATAAACAATAAGATCGGAAGAGCGTCGTGTAGGGAAAGAGTGTAGATCTCGGTGGTC
>CAMJYS010000049.1 GCA_946410005.1 uncultured Clostridia bacterium
GGTTAATTCAAAAATGGAAATAGAAAAACTTTTAAACGAACTTGAAGATATGATTGAAGTATCTTGGCATTTGCCTATGTCCGGCGGAAAATCTCTTTTGGATGCAAAAGAGATTCAAAGAATTGTTGAAGATTTAAGACTTAAACTTCCGAAAGAAATTGTTCAAGCTCGTAAAATAATCGACGACAGAGAAAAAATATTCGAAAACGCAAAAGTTGATATCAAAAAAATGATTGAATCGACAAAAGAAAAAGTCCAAGAAATGATAAACAGCAGCGAAATCGTTGAAAAAGCCAAAGTATTAGCTGGAAACATTATTTCTGACGCTAGATCCAAAGCGAACGAAATACAACAATCTGCAAATCAATATGTAGATAACGTAATGAAAGATCTTGAAAAAACAGTCGATTCAAAATTGGCCGATATCAGAAAAGCAAGAACTTTGTTAAACAAAAAACGTAATGGTTAGAAAATTGTAATACAAAAACTGCCTTTGAACAAATAAAAATTCAAAAGCAGTTTTTAGTGTGCAAAATATAACTATATAGAAATTTGCAGAGCGTGAATATATAAATTTAAGTCTATATTTTTTTTACACTTTAAAGCTTCATCAATATCAACATTTATAACTTTGTCGCACCTTAAAGCTATAGCTTTATTGAATTTTTTATATAAAATATTATCAACAACTTTACAACCCATAAGACTTGCAACGACTCTATCCCTTATTGTCGGTGAGCCGCCTCTTTGCACATGGCCTAAAATTGTACATCTTGTTTGTACTCCTGTCTTTTCCTCTATTGACTTTGCTATCTTAGAAGAATCAAAACAATTTTCTGAAACAATTACTATAAAATGACGTTTTCCTAGATTTTTAGTAATCTTTATTCTCTCAATTACATCTTTTTCGAAATCACATTCTATTTCGGGGACAATTATTGCGGTAGCACCGACAGAAATGCCCGTAAACAGTGCAATATCACCACAGTGTCTACCCATAACTTCAACCACACTGCATTTTTCGTGAGACTGTGTGGTATCTCTTATTTTGTCAACCATTTCAACAGCCGTATTTGTTGCAGTATCAAATCCTATCGCATATTCAGTATAAGGCATATCGTTATCAATAGACGCCGGAACAAACATACATTTTATTCCCATATCAGAAAGCTTTTTTATGCCATTTAAAGTACCATTTCCGCCTATTGTAACCACAACATCAATTTCATTTTTATTGCAAGTTTCAACAGCTTGTTTTACTCCATTTTCGCTCAAAAATTCCGAATCTCTTGCACTATACAAAATCGTTCCTCCACGATGAAGTATATCGGAAACTGTTCTCAAATTCATTTTAAATATATCGCCGTTTCTAAGCCCTGTATAGCCTCGATTTACTCCAAAAACATTAATATTTTGTCCGAGCGCATACCTAGTTATTGCACGAATTGCAGCGTTCATGCCGGGAGCATCTCCGCCGCTAGTTAAAATTGCAATATTTTTTATTTTCAAATATATCTCTCCTATAAAATGCTCAAATTAAATTATTGTTTTTTAATAGCTCCAAAGTATCCCTAGCGATTGAAAGCTCTTCATTCGTAGGTATTACAAAAACGTCTATTTTAGAATTATTTTTAGAAATCCGTCCACCTTTTCCCGAAACCATGGTTTTATTTAATTCATCATCAATTTCAATGCCCATAAACGCTAAATTTTTACATATATTTTCACGATGTACCCATTGATTTTCGCCTATTCCACCTGTGAAAATTAAAACATCCAACCCTTGTAAAACTGCTGTGTACGCACCAATATATTGAACAATTTGATATACCATCATTTCGTGAGAAAGTTTTGCAAGTTCATTTCCGTTATTTTCTGCTTTTAATATTTCTCTGTCATCACTTCCAACGCCGGAAATCCCCAGTAATCCTGATTGTTTATTAAGTATTTTGTTAACTTCATCTAAGCTCAAAGAATCGAGTTCCGCTATTCTTAAAATTACAGACGGGTCAAGCGAACCAGAGCGAGTACCCATCATTATTCCGCCAAGCGGTGATAATCCCATACTTGTTTCAACTGCTTTTGAATTTTTTACAGCAGTAATTGAAGAACCATTTCCTAAATGGCAACTTATTATTTTTAAATCGTCTGAATTTTTTTGGGTTATGTTGCAATATTTTTTTATAACAAATTTATGTGATGTACCATGAAATCCATATTTTCTTATATGATAATTTTCATAATATTTATATGGAATAGGGAAGATGTACGCTTTTTTTGGAAGATTGCAATAAAACGACGTATCAAAAACAGCAATTTGCGGTATATTATCTCCCAGCAATTCTTTGCAGGCTTTTATTCCCGACAAATGTGCAGCGTTATGAAGTGGTGCAAGCGGTATTAAATTTTTTATTTCACGTATAACGTCGTCGTTTATGATTGCGGGTTCTTTAAAATATTCTCCTCCGTGAACAACTCTATGTCCAACTGCTTTTATTTCGGAAATATCTTTTATAATTCCTTTTTTACTATCCATAAGCATTTCTTCTATATACTTAAACGCCTTTGTGTGATTCGATATTCCAGGAATTACTATTTTATCTATTTTTTCGCCTAAAAGAGTTATTTGATGGACTTCGCTTTCTGACGAACCTATTTTTTCGCAAATTCCTTTTGCTAAAATTTTCTCGTCATTCATATCGATTAATTGATATTTTAGAGACGAGCTTCCAGAATTTAAAACCAATATATTAATTGCAATCACTTCCTTTTTAAAATTCTTTATTTATAAAAATATTATTAATTTCTTACTTCAGATGTTCCTTTTTCTCTAAGATAAGTGGCTTCTAAGTCTGAAATATGAAGCTTTACACAGATTGGGTATTTATCAAAAGCTAAGCTCATAGAAAATCCCCCTGCTTTTGCAGAATCGTCAAATCCTCCCATATGCCATCTTATCGCCATAGCTTCGCTGGTTTTTAGCCTTATAAATCTTTCGATTAAGAAAACCGATTTTTCTCCATGTCCGTATGGAAATGAATCTTCGACAATATAAAACGGTACTTGTTCCCAAACTCCGGTAAGTTCATTTTTTACATTTCGTGTTGTAGTTTTGTAAAATTGAGCTTTACATAAATCGTGCAAAAGAGTACAAATCGTAACGCTTTCTAAATTATCTTCGTTTTCGTCAAAGTGTTTTTCCATAAACACTTTGTAAACATTCAAGCTGTGTTTTAAAAGTCCTTCTTTACACGCACAGTGATATTTAGTACTCGCAGGAGCAGTAAAAAAATCTGTTTTTTCAAGCCAAGATAAAAATTCCTCTGCTCCTTCTCTTTTTATGTTTGTCCGATATATATTAATAAATTCGTCTTTAAGACTCATAATCATACAACTCCTAACAACAATTTTTATTTATGTATAATTATAACATTTTATAGTTAAAAATAAAAATTATAGCCTTTGAGTTTTTGGGCTCGAAGGCTGTTTTGATATTAAGAATTTTCGGATCTGTTTTTGCATCCACCACAAGTTGATGACGAATTTTCATCGATTGTTCTTGGTGGGAAAAATTCTTCCGTTGGAAATTCAATTCTGCTGAAAAGATCGCACGGGTCGTCTGTCGAAGTTACGCACTCTTTTCTTGGTATACAAAAATCATATGCCGGTATTCGCATCTGAACATTTCTTTCGATTTGTACAATCGAAAACAGTCCAAGACTTACCGCAACGCTCTTATTTACGTTATTACCGCGAATAAATTCTCCGCCGAATCTCCTACAAATTGAATCGGGAACTCTACATTGAGGTTGACGACTACAATCTCTTGGGTCGCATAATTTTGCCGAAAGAGCAACCGGATTTGCTACCTGAACAGTCGCTTTGGGTAAATTTCTTGTAGCTGCATTTTGTAAATCTGATTCATCCATAGAATAGTCAGAGCTAAATATTCTTACGTTTCCTTCGCTACCGTACAAAACTACTTTTTTATTGTGAACGCAAAGTCCTGAAACCGTAGCTGGCATTACACTTGGCGATATAAAAGCCTCTAAATTGACTTCAAAAAAGAAAGTCATATCAATTGAATAGTATCCTTTTCTAAAAGGTATCGGCTCTATATCGATATAAGTTGTAATAACATTAACATTTTTTACTCTAACATTATTAGATTGATCAATTATGTGCTGACCTGATTCACTAAAATTAACTCTCAAATTTTCTAAACAATCTTTATCTGCACATGAATCATAAACTCTATATGCATCTATGCAAACAGATTCTTTAAATTGATTATCTTGGCAAGAGAACGAAGAAAAATTCTCTGTCATATAAAAATCCCCCCATAATAAAATTGACGTACATTAAGCGTTTTTTAATCTATCTTATGTCAATCGTCTTAAAATTATAAATTCATACTTTCAATTTTATATTATGGAAAATTTATTTTTTGTGTTACGATTTTATTTTACAACGCTTCTTTTCCGATAATTGAGGCTTTTACCTTTGCCGAAACCACGAACTCGAAATTGCAAAATTCGTTTTTCCAGCTATTCTCTATAGACTTAAAAAAATTAGTATCAGATTTTTTTAAAAGCCTACCGATATTAAATGTATCGCTTTTTGTAGCGGTGCATTTTTTTATTGCACTATAACAGGATTCTTTCACCATTTGTGAAAATTTTTCCTCAATAACTTCTTTTAATTTTTCATCAAAATATGCTTCCAATTGTTTTTTTTCACCCGACGAAAAAGTTCTTATATCTACATTTAAATTTAAATAAATTTTTTTGTTTTTTAAATCTATTTTAGTTGATACATTTGATTTATCTATAGTTCCGGTTATCTTATCAAATTCCGGAATATCTAAATTATATGCCCCAAATTTCGGAACACCTTTTAAAATCATAAATCCTAAAGCTTCATCATCTTTTAGAAATAAATTTAATTTATTTTCTGAAAAAACTCCTATACCCATAAGCTTTACACTACTTTTTTCGGATTCTCCAAAAGGTTCTACCCACGCAACATACGGATCGGATATTTTACTTTTTAAATCTCGTACAAAATGCAATATATCAGAATTCAATTCATCAGGAATAAGGTCGTGTATACTTTGAGATTTTATCGATTTATTATTTATTTTTATATTAAAAATTTCAAAAGCTGTTTTTTTAGTAATACAAATTTTCACTTTTGGCCTTGTTTCACAATGTCTTATAAAAAAATCTATAAATTGATCAGTTCCAATTTTGGCAATACTTTCACTGATTATTACTAACAAATTTTGAGAGTATATAGGAGTTAAACTTGTTTCTTTAGTTATATTTTCTAATGCGGATACAAGAGATGTACCGCTTGTCCTTAATATTTTTATGCTTGGCTCATCTTTACTTACAGGATTTTGAAAATCCAGAGCCTGTATAGTTATAGAGTATCCGACTTCGGATTTATCAATGCCTATACCTTGAACTATAAGCTTTTGATATATTTGTTGTTGGTCGCTACAACCTGTTAATAAAAACATCATAAACAAAGTTAAAATAAAGCCGATTTCTTTAATTTTCAATTCTTATTTTCTCCTTTTTAGGTTTAACTTTTTTCAAAACAATAACAAAAATTGGAATTATAATTGAAATTAAAATTAAGTACCAAAATAAAAGTTTTGTAAAAAGTTCCTCACGCAAAATTTGAAAATTCTCATAAAAAAACGGAAACGCTGACATTACTGCACTAAATATTATAATTGAAATTTTACGTGCTCTTTCTCCTAATATTTTTTTTATTCCCTCTCCTGCCAATAAGATCGGAAGAGCACACGTCTGAACTCCAGTCACACGTATCAATC
>CAMJYS010000050.1 GCA_946410005.1 uncultured Clostridia bacterium
GTCTTATAGGCAAAAATTTTTGCTTTAATTTTTGAGTATAAGTGATATAATTAATATCAGTCGTGCTATGATTATAAATGGTAGAAAGGCATTTAATAAAAATGAAAATTAAATCAATATTTTTTGTGTTATTTTTCGCTTTTATATTTCAAAGTACAGTGTTATCTCAAGAAGAAAATGTTAATTCCACAAAAAGTCCATCTGAAAACGGAACTACTCAAAGTATAAAGAAAGAGTCTGATTCTGTAAGTGCATCAAATAAGGTTGCAAATATCCAAGAACAGTCTCGAAAAGTTGAAAACAGTGAACAACAAAAGCCGTTGCCTGAAACATCCGAGTCCAAACCAAGCAAGTCGGATGAAACTTCATCTCAAGTACAACAATCTGAAAATCGAAAAGAAAAACAAGTGACGGAGAAGAAACCATCTAAAAATATTGTCAAAAAAAACAAATCGGAAACTCCAAAAAAGGTTGAAGAAAAATCCGATACCGAAGATTCTAAAAGTGAGGATTCAAAATATGATTTACCTCAAATCGAAGCAGAAAAATTGGAAGAAAATTTATCTTTAAATAATGATTCACCGAAAAAAGATAATTCAAAAAATTTAATATGGACAGTTTTTTCGTGGATATTAATTAGTTTGGGAACAATAATCATAATAATAGCAATTGTAAATGGATTTAAATCTTCCAAAGAAAGTGAAATTTATTTAAATTCAAAATATTCTGCAAAGAAGTATCGTAATAAAAATAATCGATATAAATAATATAATTTTCCGGAGGCGCTTTTTATGCAAAGTAGTTACATCAAAAATTTAGATAATATTAAAAAAATTCATTTTATAGGTATTGGTGGTTCGGGTATGTTTCCGATAGCCAGAATATTGAAAGAAAAAGGATATGAAATAACAGGTTCTGATATTTATGAATCTGATACAATTGAAAAAGTTAGAAATATCGGAATACACGTAAAAATGGAGCAGAAAGAAGAAAATATTATAGATCAAGATTTAGTTGTATTTTCGGCCGCAATAAAAGATGAAAATCCGGAAATCATTGCTGCGAAAAATAAAAGCATTCCAATGATAGAGCGTAGTGTTATGCTAGGAATAATTTTCAAAGACTATAAAAATTCAATAGGTGTAGCTGGTACGCACGGGAAAACAACAACTACTTCTATGATAGCATCAATTTTGATAGACGCAGGAAAAGACCCGACTGCTGTTATCGGAGGAACATTAAATAAAATAAAGGGCAATAGTTGTTTAGGCAAATCGGATATAATAGTTGGAGAAGCTTGCGAATATGTTGATAGTTTTCTTGAACTTTATCCTTATTGTTCTGTTATAACAAATGTTGACAACGACCATTTGGATTATTTCAAAACATTTGACAATGTCAAGAAATCATTTAGACAATTTGCAAGTCAAACAAGCGGTCTTTTGGTAGTAAACGGTGACGACAAAAACGCACGAGAATGTGTTAAAGACTTAGAAACGAAAGCTATATTTTTCGGATTTTCTAAAAACAATGATTATTATGCCGATAATATTTTATTTAATGAACTTCAAATGGCTACATTTTCGATAATGCATAAAGATGAAAAAATTGCAAATATTAGTTTGTCTGTTCCCGGAAAACATAATATTTATAATGCAATGGCAGCGTTTTTGGTATCTAAGAATTTAGGTGCAGAAACAGAAAAAATTTGTGAATCGCTTAAAAATTTCAAAGGCGCTCATCGCAGATTTGAAATTTTAGAAAAAATAAACGGTATTACGGTAGCAGATGATTTTGCGCATCATCCGACAGAAATAGAATCTACGCTTAATTTTGTCAAAAAAATGAATTTCAAAAGAGTTTGGACTGTTTTTCAGCCACATACTTACTCACGTACTTTTATGTTCATAAACGAATTTGCAAAAGCTCTTTCTATTTCAGATAAAGTAGTGATATCAGATATTTTGCCTGTAAGAGAAGTTAATATTTATGGTATTAATTCGGAGAATTTGGTTAATAAAATTCCAAATGCGGTATATGTTCCGACTTTTGAAGAAATAGCCGATTTTATAGTAAACAATGCCACAAGTGGAGATTTGGTTTTAACTATGGGCGGAGGGAATGTTTATAAATGCGCCGATATGATAGTAAGTAGATTGAAAAAATCATTTTGATATGTGATATAATGAATTTTGTCATAGAAAATTGAAAGGAATGATTTTATGTCAGTATTATTTGAAAAAAGTAATACCAAGCTAAATTTAATGAAAGCGTTTGCGGGTGAAAGCCAAGCGATAAATAGGTATACTTTTTCTGCATCACAAGCGAAAAAAGAAGGATTAGCTGTAGTTGAACGTATATTTACTTATACAGCAAATCAAGAAAGGGAACATGCCAAGCAGTTTTATAACAGATTAAAACCATTCGGAGGACAAAGCATTAAAATAGAAGCTGATTTTCCGGTAGATATTTATAGTAGTACACTCGACTTACTGAAAGCTGCTAAAAATAATGAATATGGCGAATATAACGACGCTTACAGAAATTTTGCATTGGAAGCAAAGTCCGAAGGATTTGAAGAAATTGCAGAGCTTTTTAATAGCATAGCCGATATAGAAAAAGCTCATGGCGATAGATTCGAAAATGTTGCAAAGTTAATCGAAAGCGGAGAACTTTTCGCATCGAATAAAGAGGAACGTTGGGTTTGTCTAAATTGCGGTCATATATATACTTCAAAGGAAGCGTTAAGATTGTGTACGGTTTGTGACCATAATCAAGGATATCAAATTCGTGAAAGCTGGTTGGCTATCTAATATAAAAAAAGAAAGGAAAATATAAAAATGGCAGTAGAAAGAACGTATATAATGCTCAAACCGGATTGTTTGAAGAGAAAATTAATTGGTAAAGTAATATCAAGAATAGAAGAAAAAGGTTATGCTATTACCAATATGAAAACTATGAATCTCAGTGAAGGAATACTTCGTGAACATTATGCTCATATTGCAGATAGACCATTTTTTCCGGACATAGTTGAATATATGACATCCGGACCGGTTTTGGCGATGATAGTCGAAGGCGAAAATGTAGTAAAAGGTATGAGAATTTTAATGGGACCTACTAAGTTCGAAGAGGCTTGTGCCGGAACAATTCGCGGCGATTATGCTATGAGTACAAGTGAAAATATTATCCACGGTTCAGATTCTGTAGAAAATGCAGAAATAGAGATAAAAAGATTTTTTAAATAATAAAAAAACTGTGCATTGTAAATATATTTAATTTGGAACAACGAATACTTTGAATAATTTTAAAAGCATATTGACCAATCAAGAAATTTATGGTATAATCGTAAACAATATCATATAATTAAGGAGAGCTAATATGTTTGATAAAAAATTAAGAAAAATATGTTCGTTGTTTCTTTCTTTGGGATTTTTAGGTGTGAATGCTAATGCTTACGGTGATATTTCTCATAAAGAAATTACGAGAACAGCCTTGAAATATACTACGCATAGAAAATTTTGGGGATTTGATTTAAGTTGGTTAGGTTCTAAGGCATTTGGATGGAAAGAAAATTATAAAGGATATTTAGAAAAAGGAATTTTAGAAGGATGTGTTTTACCGGATGTAGATGAAGCTGGATATTTATTTTACGGACATTTTTATAATCCCGTGAAATGTTCTATTGATGAAGAATTTAAAACGTCAGACAATAAAAATACTGAATCGGAAAGTGCTGATAAATCTAAAAGTTCTAAACCGAAAATTATTGATAAAAATGTTGTAAATTTAGATTTAAAATCAGATAGTGCTTTAAAACGTATGTATGATCATTTTAATAAGGCTGTAGATTTGTGGGAAGAAGCTGAAAATTTCGTAAAAGATAATAATAAACAAGAGGACATTTCAAAAATTAAAGATAAATCTAAAGATAACACGAAAGAAAATAATGTGAAAGATAATAATGTCGATAAAAATAAAGCAGTAAATGATAATTCCATTCCAAAAGCTGAAAATAAATCCGAGCCGAGAGATAAATATAAAATAAAGTATGAGGCAATGGTAGAACTAGGAAGAGCGATGCACTACTTAGAGGATATGTGCTGTGTTGTGCATACAGTTGGTTGGTTTAATCTGTTAGTGCTTAGCATACACGCAGATTATGAAAAGAAAATGGACGAAAATGTACTGTCATATAGTAAAAAGTTTTTGGAAAATAGTAAGCATGACTTTAGAATGCCACAAGGTGTATTAGAGCAAATGGCCAATCAATATTCTTATAAAGTTTCATCGGTGTATAATAGAACTGCCACAATTGCTAGATATGATGAATTTGAAATTGCGTGCAAAGCAAGCTCCGAACTATTGTATTTATTCTTCCAAAAAGTTGGTATAAATATTTAGTACATTATTAAGCTGAGCTATTTAATAGCTTGGCTATTTTTATATATAAATATGGTACAATTGAGTTATATCATAAAATGGAGGAAATATAATGTCAGAAATAGATTTAAATAAAAGAAGTAGCTTTTATTATGATTTACCCGAAGAATTAATTGCACAAAAGCCAATCGAACCAAGAGATGCTTCAAGATTAATGGTAATTGATAAAATTACCGGTAATATAAATCACGATAAATTTTATAATATAATTGATTATTTAAATTCGGGGGATTGCTTGGTTTTAAATAATTCTAAAGTTTTACCGGCGAGAATATATGGATTGAATATTTCTACCGGCGCAGTTGTTGAATTTTTACTTTTAAAACAAAAAGAAAGTGGAGTTTGGGAAACATTAGTCAAACCGGGGAAGAAAGCAAAAACAGGTTTTAAATTTATGTTTGGAGATAAAACAAAAGATTTTTTAGAAGCTGAAATCATAGATATTTTACCTGATGGTAATAGAATAATTGAGTTCAAAGACAAAATAAATTTCTTTGCTAAGTTAGAAAAAATAGGGCAAATGCCACTTCCACCTTATATTAAAGAAAAACTTTTAAATCAGTCGAGATACCAGACAGTTTATGCGAAAGATTTAGGTTCTGCTGCAGCTCCCACTGCCGGACTTCATTTTACAACCGATTTGCTTAAAAAAATAAGGAAAAAGGGCGTTAAAATAGCGTTTGTTACGCTTCACGTGGGATTGGGAACATTCAGACCGGTCAAGGATGACGACATTACAAATCATAAAATGCATTCTGAGTATTTTGTTTTACCGCAAGAAACTGCCGATTTAATAAATGAAACGAAGAAAAACGGCGGAAAAATAATATCTGTCGGGACTACAAGCTGTAGAGTTTTAGAGTCAGTTTATCAAAAATTCCAAAAAATTGCTCCGTATGAAGGGCAAACAGATATTTTCATAAAACCGGGTTATAAATTCGGCGTAATTGATGGACTGATTACAAATTTTCATTTGCCGGAAAGTACGCTTATAATGTTAGTTTCAGCGTTTGCTGGATACGAAAATACAATGAATTTTTATAAAGTAGCGGTTGAAAATAAATATAGATTTTTCAGCTTTGGCGATGCAATGATAATAATTTAGAAAACAAAACACCGTATATCTTTTATATACGGGGTATTGCAAAAAGCAAATAGATAGTATAAAATGAAGAACATGGAAGATAAAAAGATATGTCCGAAATGCGGACGAGAGGAAAAAGTAAAAAACGGATTTAATAGAGGAA
>CAMJYS010000051.1 GCA_946410005.1 uncultured Clostridia bacterium
ACCGAGATCTACACTCTTTCCCTACACGACGCTCTTCCGATCTTAAAATAGCTAAAATGATTTTAAACTCCAAATTAGGCGGGAATTCGAAATATGGAGATATAATTTCAGGTCAAGCAAAACTAAATTCATCTTTGGAAGACGAAAATGACGCTAAAGACATAAGCGAGTTTTTAAATTAAATTTTCCGAAAGAAGGATAATTAATGAGCTTATTAAAAACAAAACATGATCCATATATTAAAAATATATTTAAACCAGTTAAACCGGATGAAAAAACAGAAAAAATGGAATCGTATTGTTATAAGGGTGTAAACTCGGTTCTTTATAAATTAATTTCATGCGTTTTGAATAATATGCAAAAATCAGATGGTAAAAGCCATGAAAATTCCGATACCTACAATAATTTGTTGAACCTTCGATATGCAGTTGCGAATGAATATCAAAAAGATATATTTCAACAAGTCGAGTTATTGTCTAAAATTGGAAATGATATTTGCAAGAAAAAATTAACTAGTGGAGCAGGAAAATTTGAAGGAAAAATTTCATTAATTGCAAGTTTGAGAAAATTCGATAAAGATGCTAAAAAATGGGCGGTGTCTCTAAAAGATTGGGCAAACGCAGAGAAAGAACGTAGAATAGAAAAAAATTCAAAAGAAGCAGAAGAAATGGCGAGTAAAAAGGCTTTGAAGTTTAACCCCCTTGCTGCAAAACCCAAAATTTCTGCGCCAAAGCTAATTAATAAATGAAAATCTGTATCAAAGAAAATATTAGCCGTTAAAAAGTAAAATAGAGGATGATAATTTATGAGTAAAAAATATATTCAAAGTATAAAGATGTTATTTAAAAAAGTAGAATTAGGCTCAAATGATAGCCCGGAAGAAGTGAACAAAAAATTAATTGGTAAAAATTCTATACTTTACAAAGGATTGGCTAAAATTTTAGAAAACAAAGAAGTAGTTTTTGATGAACAAGAAAATATGAAAGACACCAACAATGACGATGGTACTTCTAAAAAACACAGATTTGAAAAAAAGATCGAAGGTGTAATATATCTTTCTGGAACATATAATAATTTAAAAGCTTTGCAGAATATAGTCAAGCTATGTAAAGAATCGAAAAATTTGCAAGTCCTATCCACAATTTTAGATTTGATTTACAAAAAAGAGATAACTGGCGCAAATACATTTACCAGATTGCCGTCAAGCTTTGATATAATTATGCTTTCGCCATTCGCCGGAATACGTAGAGTAAAAAAAGAAGCTTTGGAATTGAAAAAAAGTATAGACGATTGGATAAAAAAACATCCTAATAAATAATAAAAAATTTAAATCCTAAATTCATGCATATATTTAAAAATTGGAGTATAATAGAAGTAAAAAAACAGTAGAATGGTGAAGAATGAAAAAAGAATTTTTTAACGATGCTCCAATTGTAATAAAAAAATTTCTGGGATATTTTCAAACCATTAAAGGTAAATCACGCAAGACGGTAGAAGAATATTTTTTGGATTTAAGAACGTTTTTTAGGTACATGAAAAGAAAACGCGGAAAAGTTAGCGCTGAAATAGAATTTGAAAAAATCGATATTTGCGATATAGACATAAATTTTATAAAAACTATATCGCTTATCGATGTTTTTGAGTTTATGAATTATTTATCTACCGAGCGGAAAAATAGTGAAGCCGCAAGGGCTCGAAAAGCGTCTAGTTTGCGCGTGTTTTTTAAATATTTAACGGATAAAACTAATGAGTTAAGCGAAAATCCTTTAACCGAATTAGAAACTCCAAAATTGAAAAAGACTGTTCCGAAATTTTTGAGTTTAGAGCAGAGTCAAACCTTACTGAAAACGATTTCAGAAAACGGCGGAGAATTCAAAGACCGCGACTTTTGCATAATTACATTGTTTTTGAATTGCGGACTTCGATTATCCGAGCTTGTCGGAATAAATATTAATGACGTGCGTCCTGATAACACTCTGAAAATTTTCGGTAAAGGCGCAAAAGAGCGCGTTGTGTATATAAACAGTGCGTGCAAGAAAAGTATTGACGATTATCTAAAAGTTCGTCCAAATGATGGCGTTAAAGATAAAAAGGCTTTGTTTATAAGTCGTCAGAAAAATAGAATTAGCGTTAAGACAGTTCAGCTTCTGGTTAATAAATATTTGTCTTTGGCGGGACTTAGCGGGCTTGGATATTCTACGCATAAGCTTCGTCATACAGCTGCGACTTTGATGTATCAATACGGCGATGTTGATATACGAGTTTTAAAAGACATATTGGGGCACGAGAATTTAGGAACGACTGAAATATATACTCATATTTCGAATAAACAAGTAAAAAACGCAATTGATTCCAACCCTTTGAACAAAATTTAAGTTTTTGAACAAATAATTTTATGCAAAACGCTTGACAATTAAAGTCGAGCGTTTTATAATTAAAAATGAAAATTTTAAATTCAGAAAGGATCTGGTATTTATGGTAGAAATTAGAGCTTCAATTCAAAACATGGTAGATAAACTTAGTAATATGGACACTAAGTTCGACAAGCAAAATAAAAAAATGGTTATGGAAAATCCGTTATTAGCAAAAAATTTAGATGTTATTGATTCAAAAAAAATGTGGGCAAATACTTTTGATAATTTTTATCCGTATTATGAAGAATTTATTAAAATTAACGGAGAAAAAATTGATTTAGATAGCATAGACAGTGTATCAATGGATTTTGTAAATAAAATGGCAACAGGAATTGACGCCATAGCTGGTAAATATCAAAAATACAAAGATTATTTTGAATATACTTTGAATGTTTCTAAAGTAAAAAAATTACTTGAAGATTTAGGAGACGGAGTAGGTCATTCTAAATTAGACTAGTAATTTTATGGTTAATTACAAAGGCTAAAATACACAAAAGCAAAAATATAGATTTTAAAAAGTTTATATAAGTAGCTTTTGTGCTTTAATTTAATATTTGGAGGTGAAAGTAATGGAACGTAAAAAATCTATTATTAAAGGTTTTTTATTTCTTTTTCTTTTCTTTATTTTAGGAGGAAATTCAGCGTTCTGTTTCGAAAATAATTCTGAAATAAAGTCAAACAAAGTAAAAGAAATTGTTACGAGTATAGAAAAAAACACTTTAAACGATTCGAATTTTGATAACTCGAAATCTTCTTCTCAGAAAAACGATTTAAATTGTATTCCAAACGGCAATACGAAAAAATTAGCTAAAGAATTAAAAAAGGGATACGACGAGGGAAAATATTGCCTTGACGGTAGATAAAATAACAACAAAAATTTTAAGGGGGAATTATTTATGTCATTAAAAAAATCTTTAACACGTTTTGTTTGCGGAAGTATGGTATTTGCTTCACTTTTTCAAAATTTTGCTTATGCGGAAAATGTAGAAACTAAAAATGATTTACAGCCAAACGAAAATATAGACGGCAAATCAGACGAAAGTACGGACAAAAAACTCAACGAAGTTAATAATTTGAAAAAATTGTCCGAAAAAGGTTTTACTTTTAAAAGCGATGATATTAATACTTCCACGAATATAGTTAAGTTAGATCTTCTTAATGGCAATAACTTAAATATAGCTTTAAAAGAGGGCTTTGAGTTTGCAATCAACGATAAAACAACCGATTTCCTTGACGATAAATCTTCTATAAACAATATCGTTGCGGAAAACATGATGTTAAAAGAATGCGTAGAAAGTACGGCAAAATATGCTTTTAGAGAAGATATTGCTAATAAAGACAAACAATTTGAAATATTAAAACGTCTTACAAGTATAAAAAAACTTATGGAGATTGATAGCAATTTTTCGAGCAAAAATAGCTTTTATGTGTTCGTTTGCGCTATGAAAAATGCGTATCAGACTTTAATTTCAAGACAAATTGCGTCAGAAATTTTAGCTTCAAAAAGAGAAAAAGTTGAAGATATAATGGGTTCAGATAGTTCGTCAAGAGGCGTAGATGTTTCAACTTCTGGTACATACGACGGAGTGACTGTTGGATTAAAAGTCGGTGCAGAAAACAGTGAGGGCACTAGCGAAAAATCATTTTATAAAATCGACAATAGCGGAAAAGTAGGATTAAGCCTTGGTGCGGGATATAAAGACTATCTTTCTGCGAATGTCGGCTATAATTTTGATTTAACTCATACGCTTGTTTTCTATTCGCTCGAACAATTTTTAGATACATACGCAAGAGACGGAAAAATAAGCACAATTTACCTTCGCTCGCCGGAAATCAGAGAAATTTCTAAATCAAGAAAACAAATGCAAAAAAATGAGAAAAAATTAATTTCTGATATGCAAATTGCAATAGAATGGTATTTAAAAACTGCGAATGTTATACCGCAAAATGTTGTTTTGGAATATCCAAGCGTTACAATTTCCAAAAAAGCTGAAAAACATGTTTCGCTGAGAAATTCACTTGATTTTAACGCTATTGCAGATTGTTTTGCGTCGATTGGAATGAGCGTTACGACAAGTGTTGAGAGTGTAGACAAAACTGTAAGTAATTCGTATTTATCGCTTTTGAACGACGATTGTTCTGCTTCGGAATACGGAGAAAACGCTGACCAGATTCTAGAATTTCTTAAACAAAATAACAGCAAAAAATATCTCGAAATAAAATCATATATGGATAGTTATCTTAAACGTATAGTTACAGAGGATAACGTAAAAAAATCCGATGTTCTTTCAATTTTTGTTTCAAATTTACTTGGAGATATAAGGGTATATAATACGAATTTATCTATTTTGTCGAATGATTCCGCTACGAAAGAAGATAAAAAAATAGCAAAAGACTCTAAAAATAATTTTGAAAAAGAATGGCTCGGAGATTCTGTAATCGGAAGTTTGAATAAAGGTCGTTTAGATGTTTTAAAATCAGCTATTTGTATTGCGTCGTATTTAAGGGAATATGCTCATACAGAAGAAGAAATAAATATTTTCAAGAAATTGTATATAGAAATCGAACGACTTTCGAAACTACAAATTTTTTCTAAAAATCATTCTAAACAACGTGCGGAATATGGTACAACGAGAAATGAATTAATAACCTCTGCGAGCGGAAAAGTGTTCGTAGACGTTCCGGTTGTCGGCAAAACAGCAATAGATGTTACATATAGTAAGAGTATGGGCGACGCGAATTTTGATGATTCCGAAGGAATAAATGTTCAAACTAGATTGCCAATGGTTGGCGATAAACTTTTAGGAGCGTATAGTATTCGTCAGCAATTTAGAAAATTAATCAAAAAATTATCCGAAAAAACCAGCGGCGGTACATCCGTTGCGCTCAAAGAAGCTTTAATGCTTCTCGATAAAGACTTTGATAATATAATGAAAGATTTAGGGATAGACGTGAGAGCTAATATTACTGACGATTTAGCGACAGATAAATATGTTACACTTACATTTTTCTTATCAAAAGTGCCTAAAACTTCGAAAACCAGCTTACCGGAATCATTACCCGGTCAAACTGACAGAATTATAAAATTAAGTGACGAATGGGTAGATCGGAAGAGCGTCGTGTAGGGAAAGAGTGTAGATCTCGGTGG
>CAMJYS010000052.1 GCA_946410005.1 uncultured Clostridia bacterium
ATTAATAATATTAATAATAATAATCATAAAGAAAAAAAGTGGGTTTTTGGCCACAGAAGCGTTTTTACCACCAAATAATATATTATTTTGCCCAAAAACACCCATTTTTGGCCTATTTTTGGCGTTTTTACCCCAAAATAATATATTATTTGCCTATTTTTCGTGCCCACTTTTTTTTTCAAAAGTGGGCAGAAAATGGCAAAAGTGGGCAGAAAACCCAATAATTTTTAAATATAAATATTACATTTTATGAGTATTTACCACTTTTGCCCACTTTTGCCCACTTTTATGCCCATTTTTTTCAAAAAAAGTGGGCAGAGATTTTTGCTAATTTATCATCGTCTACACCAAGTATCATCATGTTTATTAAAGTAATCTTCAAGCCACATGATACTCGATTCCACTACATCTGCTGGGTTATACTTACCGCCGTCAATACTCTTTGGCATGGAACCATACAAAATTTTCAGATACTTAATTACAGTATTTTGATGATAAACAAGCCGGTCTTCAGGAAGTCTGCCGGTCATAGCTATTTTCAAATAATTAGCCGCTTCCCTGAGTAAATCCGTATAAGCGATAAAGTCATCTGGAATATCGTCCGGTTTAAAATTATCCATCATATGTTCGCTGATAAATTTAATAAAAACGTAGCATTCCTCGATGCTAATTCTCTTCTTCATTTTTCTCTAACTCCTCGTAACATTCTTTGGGTGTATCACCAGAACAAAAAAATCTATCGTTTACATATAACTCATAATGTCCGTTTACTAGGATTAGTTTTGTGTTATACTTCATACGTTTATTTCGAAAATAACCTCCCAATTCCATGCATACGGATACACACGTTTTATAACATTATTAAGTTTGTCTTCATGCATCATTATTACCTGATGCTTAGATAATATCATATTATGGTTATCGTTTACATTATTTATGATTACAAAACCACATTCATCATCTGAGAATAAGTTTAAAAAATCATTTAAGGTCACAACACGACCCTCCTTTCTAATCACATTTTGTATACCCGCAACTAGAGCACGTAATACAACCGTTCGTACGAAATACTGCGTGTTCTCCGCATTTCGGGCATTCTTCAAATATAGTTGGGCCGAAATTCGACCACAGTTTTTCTTTCGCCTCTTTAACAGTTTTCATAAGATTTGTTCTTTTATTAAACGGTAACTGTATAATCATGTTCAGTTTTTTTCGACTCTGTTCTTCATCGAACGTGTCAATTAGTTTGGAACCTAGGTTAGAAATTTCAATATTTTCATTAATAGGTTTGTCATCCTCACAAATATCATCGTTTTCAGGAACAATCTTCCCAAGTTCTTCCAATGCATATCCAACTGCGCACGGACACGATGAACCAATAGATACATCGTTCGTAGTCGCTCGTCTAACAGCGTAAGAAGGACATGTACCAGCTGATTTAAGTTGGTCGATTATTTTATACGACGGAACTCCGGCACGTGCTGCTAAACTTATAAGTCTAGATACAGCTACCATAAACGAGTTACATCCTCCTGTAGAACCCTTCGAAAGGAAACATTCCCGTAATTCTCCAGTGTCAAGGTCATAAAAAGATTCCAAATGAAGCGTACCACAACCGGTTGTCAATGTCTTTTTAAGACCGTAACTATTATCACTAATTGGAATTACCTCGCCTCTCTTAAGAGTTGTCTTTGTGTCATCTACTTGTTCTTCAACGACATCAGCATTCTCTTCTTTTTCTTCATTGTCATTTGTCGTAAGTATTGCTGTTCTATAACAATTGTCCCTGAATACTGTCACACCTTTAAGACCGAGTTCCCATGCTGTAATATACAAATCATATATATCATCAGGAGTAGCGTCCTCATTTAGATTTACTGTTGAACTAATGGCAGCATCAATAAATTTCTGCCATACGGATTGTACTTTAAGCCTATAGTAATACGGAATCTCATGTGCTGTAACGATTGATTCTTCTGCTGATATATTCTCATCACTAACTTCAACACACTTTCCATACTTACTAGCGATGACGTCTTTTATTACTTTTGGATACACCGTATATGTCTTATCTTCACCGTTAAGGCTTTTTGTTACACGATTGTAATGTGTAGCAAACAAAGGTTCAATACCACCAGATACATCAATCATTGTAGATATACTACCGGTAGGAGCAACAGTTAGGAGTTGCGAATTCGCCAGCCCATATTTGTATATACTTTGGTAAAAATCCACCAAATTTTTTATATCGTATCGGTTGGTTTTAATAATATTAAAAATAGTATCATCTTCTGAAATACTTTTAAGTAAATTACGAATATAAGTCGTATTTAACAACCCCTTATAATCCAAGTCTACTTTTTTACTTGGCCTTTCTATGGCTAGTTTATTACTTGTTATGAGAGAGTAATATGCCATCATACTACCTATATCTTTTATAAATATAAAAGATTCAGGACTACCATAAGTTATCCCAAGCTTAATAAGCGCATCGGCGAATCCCATAACGCCAAGCCCTATTTGTCTCCAACGATTTACTGATTCAGTTTGTTCACGCAGAGGATGTAAGTCGACGCCTTCATCTAAAACATTATTTAATGCCCTTACAGAAATATCAATAGCTTCGATAAAGTCGAGGTAGTCAAAGATATATCTATTATAGTCATTATTCCATTTACAGAAAGCAGACAGATTAAGAGCACCAAGCAAACAGCTTCCACCGGAAGGAAGAGGTTCTTCAGCGCAAGGATTAACACCACCGTATTTAAATCCGGGTTCGTTACTAAGCAGACCTCCTCGGCGTATGTTATCCCAGAATAAGATTCCGGGCTCTCCGTTTTCCCAATTATATTTACTTAACTTCATCAACAACGCGTTTGCGTTTATCTTTTTACCAGACATATCTTTTTCAGTCTTAGTCTCAGAATCGTAGTATGTACGATTAAATATCAATTCGTAGTTCTCTTCATCCGTGTCTTCTTGAGCCTTACGCATAAACTCGTCATCGACTCGTACAGATAAATTTGCATTGTTGATTTTGTTAAGGTCTCGCTTAACGTCAATAAATTCCAAAATATCAGGATGATTAGATGCCAATGACATCATCAATGCTCCTCGACGTCCGTTCTGCCCGATTATTTCAGTTGTCTTATCGTACAATTCCATAAAAGATACCACACCACTACTCGATTTAGCAGCGTTGTGAATAGCTGCTCCTTTGAACGACAGCTTACTAAGGTCTATACCACAGCCACCACCGTACGAGAACGTACGTGCGAGTTTCTTAGCCGTGTTAAAGATAGACTCTAGATTATCTTCGGGCGGTGCAATCACATAACAATTGCTGTACGTCTTTTTAGACGTAATCGACGCATTGTTACGGTTAGCGAGTATACGACCTCCGAACAAGAACTTCTTGGATTCGATGAGTTTAGCCAATTGCATATCACCGCCAGTTACGTCGTACATCCATTCGTGGTATGTTCTACCGTCGGCATATTTCTTCTTCCAAATATCCAATCCAAGAGTGTTGTCTTCGCCAAGCCACTCTTTTTCGTTTTTGTAAATGGTTTCAAATTTTTCCATAGTTACCTCCTTATATATTAAATAAACAATATTGTTTTTTATTTTTTAAATCAGAATCGCGCACAGCGTCACAAAACGCGTTAACATCATCGAGAGTCATATTAACAGCGGTCAAACCTCTTGTTTTACAATCCATTAAAATCTTCGGATTAATATAAATACCCTTTTCACTAATTGAAAGTTCATACGTTCCGTTAGTACGCTCACGAATACATACCGTATATACATCGTTAAGAGTGCAGAAATGATATTTGAAACACATAAGATTACCTCTTTTTTTTTAAATTAAATAAACGTCGACGTCTTTTATTTTTTACGTCAGAGTCGTGTACCGCATTACAAAACGCATGAACGTCGTCAAGAATCATATTAACAGCATTCATATCTGTTGCATCTGTATCACAGTCCATGAAAATAGTCGGTTTAAGATAGAAACCTCTTTCGTTAATAGAAAGCTCATACGTTCCATCAAGATTTTCATAAATCACTACTGTATATACATGATTGAGAGTGCGAATCCTCTTGAATATGATGTCGTTAAATTCTTTATAAAATTTGTAAATGATGTTAGAGTCTTCCATAATTTCCTCCTTTAATCGCACTATCGCAGTAATTTTTTACAGTAGTGATGAACTCTTTGATATCGTAACGAGTTAGATTAATGGCTATAGAATCTGTTACATCACAATTCTTGAAAAAACGCGGGTCTTGAACATGTCCTTCGTTATCGTAAATCGCGAATTTATACATACCATTATCACATTCGAAATATTCCATTCTGTACCAACGTCGATAAGTGCTAATTACTTTTTCCATAATAATTACCTCATTTTTAATTATCGTCGTGTTCCTTTATAGCAGTGAGGAATTTTTGAACATCGTCCCACGTCAGGTTAATGGCCGTAATGCCTTCTACGTCACAATCAATGAAATACTTAGGATAGTGACATGTTCCATTATCGTCGTGAATTTCAAGTTTATACATACCGTCATCGCATTCCATAACATCTACTATGTATGTACGATGTGAAGTATAAATATAATTTTCCATAATATAATTTTCCATAATTATCTCCATCATTTTAAATATGAAAATCAAGTAGTATACTACTTTGTGTCGTGATTTTTTATTGCTCTGAAGAACTCTTGAACATCGTCCCACGTCAGGTTAATGGCCATAGAACCTTTTACATCGCATTCTTTAAACCATTTTGGATGAATGCAAATCCCTGCGTTATCATATATCGCGAGTTTATACAGACCATCATCACATTCGAAATATTCTATTCTGTACCAACGACGAGGTGTGCTAATTACTTTTTCCATTATAATTTCCTCCTTTTTTAAACTGTTTTTCCAAACAATATGAAAATCAAGTAGTATACTACGATGATAATTATAGATGCTAGAAGAGAGAAGAATCCGAATATATATCCGGTAACTGCAAATATAAATGGCGACATCAAAAGTAAGAACGCCAATAAGCTTGAAAGACAGTCGAATATTTTACGACTAGTAGAATTGTTCGGACACGACAACTCTATCCTATGAAAGATACCGATAAATATAAATGTTGCGAAAAACGCAGCAACAAAGAAGATTAAAAATTTTTCCATGATAATAACCTCCTATTTAGAAAGAAATTGACCGATGACCGCTGTTATAATTAAATACACGACTATAATTATTAACGACGCTATCACGGTTATGAAATTAAACAGACAACCGGCTATAGCAAATATAAAAGGAGACAACCAAACAATATTAGCCATCACGGTTGTAATGACATTGAATATTTTTCTTGATGTCGAACCATCAGCGCAAGACAGTTCTATTTTATAAAAAATTCCAGTGAAGATAAACGTAAACGCCCATCCGGCATTAGATACCATTGTTCCATATTGGCAACATATGCGCTTATCTTCATCTATTTTGTGATAAAACAAGCGATTAAACAAA
>CAMJYS010000053.1 GCA_946410005.1 uncultured Clostridia bacterium
TTATGCTCATAATTAACGCTCTGCTCATAGGCACAGTATCGACATAAGTGAAATCGAATTTAATGTTTTCACGTTTAGATAAAGCCTTTATGAAAGATACATCGAAATTTGCGTTGTGTGCGACTAAAACGGGAGATTCGCCACAAAATTCTATGAATTTTTCCAATGCTGATTTTTGTGAAGGTGCACCGACTAACATTTCGTCAGTTATTCCTGTTAATTCAGTAGTTTTTGGCGAAAGTTTTGTAAGAGGGTCTACGAATGTGCAAAACTCATCAACGATTTCGTGGTTTTTTACTCTAATTGCGCCTATTTCTATAATTTTGTCGTTGTTTGCGTTAAGCCCTGTTGTTTCAAGGTCGAAACAAATGTATTCTCCGTCAAGTTTTCTTTCTGCATTTCCTGTTACGATAGGTAGCATGTCGTTTACGAAATAAGCTTCTGTTCCGTATATGATTTTTATTTTATTTTCATCTTTGTTTATTTTGTTAGCGGTATTCATAGCTTCGGGGTACGCTTGAGCAACACCATGGTCAGTTATTGCTATTGCGCTGTGACCCCATTCATATGCTCTTTCGATTAATTCCGATGCAGAATTAATTCCGTCCATTGCAGACATATTAGTGTGAAGATGTAACTCGACACGTTTTTTAGGAGCATTGTCAACAACTTTTGATTTGGAAATTTTGCTTATATTTTTTGGACGCAAAATATAATCTTTTTCGTAATCGTCGTGTGAAAAATCACCGGAAACTAAAATAGTAGTTCCGATTGTTAATTGTTCAGTATAATCGTTTTTGGCTTTGTCTTCGATAGTTTTTAAAACAAGCGAACCTGTGTAATCCGTTATGTAAATAGTCGTTATAATTTTTCCTGTTCGAGTTTCTCGTGCATCAGTAAAAAACACATCACCCCAAATTGTAGCTTTTGTAAGTACAGGGCTTAGTTCGGCTATAGAAATCGGAGTTTCGGTTATCTTTCTGCCGTGAATAACTTCGCTTGTTTCAAAAATCGGTTTCGGCAGAAGATTATCTTTATTTCGCACTTCGATTGCGGGAACGTTTGGAATAATATTTTCTTTTTTTGGAATAGATTTTTTCTCGGAAATTTTTACTTCTAAATTTTCATTTTTATTTTCTTTAACTTGAATAATTTTATCGTTTGAAGTTTTTTGGTCAATTAAATTTTCTTTCTCGATAAATTCGTTTTTAGGAGTAATAGTTTCTTCTTCAATATTATTTATAGCGTTTTCGGATTTAGATTCGATAAACTCTACTGATAACTGAACTTCAAAATTTTTAGAAAACATAGCGGACAATTCACGTTCGATTTTCTTTTGAGCGACAAAACTTTTACCGCCATGAAACAAATTAATTCTTACAATATTTTCGTCAATTTCAATAGTAGAATCCTTGAAAATTTTTGAGATGGTCGGTTTGTTTTTAGCGAATTCAGAAAGCAAATTTTTTAATTCATTTTTATTTTTTATTTTAGATGTGGTTTTTTCGGCTTGAACTATTTTTTCTAATTTTATATCTACATTTTTTAAAGATAGAGGAGAGGCTGACAATATTTTTTCGCAGTTATAAATATCTTCTGTTAAAATAACTTCTTGATTTAACAGAAGAATTTCGATAGACTGATTTTTTCTATTTATATTCAAAGTTTTGATTTCACTATTTAGTATACTTGGATTTATCTGAGAAATGTTAATTATATTTCCAAAAATTTCTTTAAATTTTTTCAATTTTATAGGTGCTCCTTGATTATTTTCAATTCATTGATTTTATTTCTTCCAGTAGTTCTTGTAATAAATTTTCTT
The DNA here is from genome assembly GCA_946410005.1 of uncultured Clostridia bacterium. Classification (GTDB taxonomy): domain Bacteria; phylum Bacillota; class Clostridia; order Oscillospirales; family Acutalibacteraceae; genus UMGS1491. The sequence continues at coordinate 1,823 of CAMJYS010000053.1, forward strand.
CGCTTACTTTTTTTATTATTTTTCCTTTTTTAAAAATAACGCCATAACCGTCCGCACCGGCTATTCCAATGTCAGCTTCACGAGCTTCTCCCGGACCATTAACGGCACAGCCCATGATGGCGACTTTTATGTTTTTTTTGACGTTCTTTAACAGTTGTTCTGCTTCATTTGCTATTTTTATTAGATTTATTTTTGTTCTGCCGCAAGTTGGGCAAGAAACAAAAGTTACGCCTTCGGTATTTAAATCCAGAGCTTTTAAAATATTTATCCCTGTAATTACTTCGTCAATGGGATTGCTCGTTAAAGACACTCTTATCGTGTCGCCAATTCCGTCAGCAAGTAAAGAACCAATGCCAATAGACGATTTTACAATTCCAACGCTATTTGTTCCGGCTTCTGTTACGCCAATATGTAATGGATAATCGCATTCTTTTGCAACTAAACGATAAGCATCAATTGTTTGAGTTACAGAAGACGATTTCACAGATATAGCAATGTCATTGAACCCGAATTTTTCTAATAACCTGACGTTGTACATAGCACTTTCGCACATGGCTTCTGCGGTTGGATGAGAATATTTTTTTAAAATGTCTTTTTCGATAGAACCGGAGTTAACGCCAATTCTTATAGGAATATTTTTATTAAAGCAAGCTTTTACTACCGCTTCTATTTTTTCTTCACTACCGATATTTCCGGGATTTATGCGAATTTTATCTGCGCCTGCTTTAATCGATTCAATCGCAAGTTTATAGTCAAAGTGAATATCCGCAACAAGCGGGATATCCACTTTTTCTTTTATTCTCGAAAGAGTCTTCAAAGCGTCGTTATCCGGAACAGCAATTCTTAATATATCGCACCCGGCATTTTTTAATTCTTTCGCTTGAAGTACATTTTGCTTTATATTTTCAGGCGGAATATTTAGCATGGATTGAACTGCTATTTTATTGTTCCCGCCGATTTTAACTTTTCCGATTGATAATTCTTTTGAACTTCTTCTCTTCATAAATTATTATCCTTTTAGTTTACTTTGTGTATTTAAGATTTACCTAAAAGCCTTAAAATATCTGCATATGATATATATATTGTAAATGCTATAAACAAGAAAAATCCAAGAGTGTGGATAAATCCTTCGTATTTTGGATTCAATTTTTTGTGAGTAATCATTTCAAACAATAAAAACATAAGTCTACCGCCATCTAAAGCAGGTAATGGAAGTAAGTTGAAGACGCCGAGATTTATTGTTATTAAAGCCATTAGAGCCATTATATTAATAAATGCAACAAATACGCTCGTTTTTAAACCTTCGTTTGTAGCATTGCCTATAGCTGAAACAATTCCAATAGGTCCGGACATATCTTTTACGGAAAATCTTCCCGTCAACATACCTGTCAAACTTGACCATACGATTTTGATAGCGGAAAGTGTTTGATTCCAAGTGTGCTTAAAAATATTTACGAGATTTTTTTCTTCTGATTGTAATGAAAAGTCTAATAACAAAGAATTTTTTCCATTTTCGTTTGTTTTCGTGTTAAATGTTACGTCTTTTAATTCAATAATTTCGCCGTTTCTTTTTACTTTGAAATCGAATTGATTTTTTTTGTATGTGCCAAGATCGAATAACAAATCTTTGCTACTAAAAATTTTTCTGCTGTCTATTGATAAAATTTCATCTCCAACCATCAAACCATAATTTGAAGAAACAGCTTCCGGGTAAAAATTTTCAATTTTTGTAGTGTGCATAGTCGTTTGTTGAGAAACAAGAAATATTGTCATTAAGAAACCCAAAACAAGATTCATAATGGCTCCGGCAGAAACTATTATGAATTTTTTCCAAGCGGCCTTTTTTTCAAATGCGTTTGGATCGTTGCTCGCTTCATCTTCGCCTTCCATAGCGCAAAATCCGCCTAATGGTAAAGCTCTTAAAGAAAATATGGTATCGCCTTTCTTGAATTTAAATATTCTCGGCCCCATTCCGATTGCAAATTCATTTACTTTTACGCCGAACATTTTTGCTGTGAAAAAGTGTCCGAATTCATGGAAAAAAATTATTAAATTGAAAAATAAAATGCCAAAAATTATAAATAAAATGTTCAAAGTAAAACACCCCTCAATAAAAAATTTGATATATATATTTTACATCTTGAGATAATTTTTTTAAAGTGTTTTTATGTTAATTTATCATATTTTCGAAATTATTTTTTACATATTCACGTACTTGTTTATCGGTGTTGTAGATATCATCGAATGTTTTAATAGCCTTAAACGGGAAAAATTCAAGTGAACGTTTTACGATTGATATTATATCTAAGAATTTAATTTTATTTTCTAAAAATAATGCGACTGCTTCTTCGTTTGCACCGTTTAATATAATCGGCATATTCCCGCCGTTTCTAACTGCATTTCTGCAAAGCTTTATAGCATTAAAAGTGTTTTCGTCGGGACTAAAAAAGGATAAATGTCTTATTTTTGATAAATTTAACGGTTCAACGTTTGATGTTCTTCTGTTTGGATAAGTTAAAGCGTATTGAATAGGGGTTCTCATATCAGGTGTACCAAGCTGAGATATAACAGAGCCGTCTTTATATTCAATCATTGAGTGAATTATGCTTTGAGGGTGAATTATAACGTCTATTTTTTCTTCCGGCATATCGAAAAGATGAACCGCCTCGATAATTTCTAAACCTTTGTTCATCATTGTAGCGCTGTCTATCGAAATTTTAGCTCCCATACTCCAACTCGGATGATTTAAAGCTTCGTTTACAGTAACATTTTTTAAATTATCGAATGTTTTCCCGAAAAACGGTCCGCCCGAAGCCGTTAAAATTAATTTTTTTAAGTTTTCTTTATTTTTACATCCTTCTAAGCATTGAAAAATAGCACTGTGTTCACTGTCGACAGGCAAAATTTCAACATTATGTTCTTTCGCAAGTTTTTTGACGAGTTCCCCGCCGGTAACCAGTGTTTCTTTGTTTGCAAGAGCGATTGTCTTTTTAGATTTTATAGCTTCAATCGTTGGCTTTAAACCTGCTATGCCGGAAATCGCAGTAACTACAGTATCGGAGTTTGGATTGGTAGCGACTTCGCAAATTCCTTCTTCGCCACATTTTATTTTAGTTTGAGTGTCGGAGATTTTTATTTTCAATTCATTTGCATATTTTTCTTCTTTAACTGCTACGATTTCGGGCTTGAATTTTCTGATTTGATTTTCAAGCAAAGTTATATTTCTATTGCCCGAGATAGCACAAACTTTTATTTCTAAATGGCTTGCAACGTCTAGCGTCTGCGTCCCTATTGAACCCGTAGAGCCTAAAACTGATATATTTTTTTTCATAAGCTACACTTCCGTTTTTTAAATTGCTATCGAAATAGTTTTTATAAATAAGAAAACATAAGGCGCTGTAAAAATAACGCTGTCGAATCTGTCAAGAATACCACCGTGACCGGGCATTATAAACCCGAAATCTTTAACTTCGCATTGGCGTTTTATAGAAGAAAAACACAAATCTCCCAGTGCGGAAATTGCTGAGCCTGAAAGACTTAGTATCATCAATAAAACGTAGTTTATCTGTCTTTTTTCTGCAAAAACAAAATCGTTAAATATAAAAGAGAGTAAAATTACAGATAAAAGACATACTATTATTCCGCCAATAAACCCCTCGATAGTTTTTTTACCGATGACGTACTTGAAGACCACGCGCACGCCCGC
>CAMJYS010000054.1 GCA_946410005.1 uncultured Clostridia bacterium
GATCTTAAATGGTCTGTTTTCGTCTGCTGCAACATCTGTGATAATAACTATTACGAAGCCATTTTTAACTTTATTTGAAGAATGGGTACATTCCTTTACGATTTTTAGCCCAGATTCATATACTTTACCAAATTATATACAGGATATGAACGAAGCGTGCGAAAAAGAATTAAAAAAAGTACGTGCGGGCAAAATGTCTGAACAAGATGCAAAATATCGTAATGCTATAGGCAGAGATTCTGAAATCCTCGAAATTTCAAATATAGTAAGTCGAGGAGGAATGAAATCCAATCCAATTTTAACCGGTAGTGCAGGTGTAGGAAAAACCGCTGCTGTAGAAGGTTTAGTTTGGCGTATAGTATCTGCCAATATGGATATTAAAGATTTTAAAAATAACATCGGTAAAGCTAAAGACTTAACGAAAGAACAAAAAAATCAGCTTATAGAAAAATTCGAGTTAGAAACTGTAAAAAAATATGGAATAACAAAATCGCTTTTAAATAAAAAAGTCATTAATGTAAATGCAGTTAGTTTAATAGTAGGAAATTCTTATGCAACTAGTGGCGGAATGGAAGGAGCAATAAGAAGGTTTAGGGCTTTGTTTGATAAATATAAGGGTAGAAATGATACTATATTGTTTATCGACGAAATACATCAACTTGTTAAGAGCGGAATAGCGGAATTACTTAAGAAAAATCTTGATCGTGGTGACGTTCCTGTTATTGGTGCAACGACAAGCGCAGAATTTAAAAAATATATGGAAGAAGACGAGGCTTTAAAACGTAGATTTAGTATGGTTGCCCTTAAAGAATTAGATTATGCATCTGTTCTTGAAATCTTGAAAAACAGAAGGCCGGGAATTGAAGATAAACAAAGCGTAAAAATAGAAGATAGTGCATTAGAAACTGTTGTTGATTTAACGACAAGATACATGAGAGGAAGCAATCAACCTGATAAATCAATTTGTACATTGGCAACAGCTGCTAATGCCGTAAGAGAAAAAGACGGCAAAATAGTGACAGCTGACGATATAAGAGATGTCGTGTCGAACGAAACAAAAATACCGCTTGGAAGAATTAATGCGGATGAATTAAAGAAATTACAAGGAATGGACGAAAACATTTCGAAGAATATTTTAGGGCAAGACGAAGCCGTAAAGACGATTTGCGATTCAATAAGAGTTGCGAGATCTGGAGTTCGTGATATTTCCAAACCACGTGCATCGTATTTAATTACCGGTATTACTGGTTCTGGAAAAACCGCACTTGCAGAAGCTGTCGGTAAAGAAGTCGGTTCTACAATAAAAATAGATATGAAAAATTATAGCCACGATAGCGCTTTGGCAGATTTAACCGGAACAAAAATGCAAAAATATAACGGCGAATTGGTAGAACAAATTTGGAAAAATCCATATTCAGTTGTAATTTTCGATAATATCGAAAAAGCAAATCCGAGAGTTTTAACAGCAATTTCGTCGATGCTTGAAAACGGACACATGATGGATATGTCTGGTCAAAAAATTGATTTTTCAAATGCAATTGTGTTAATGACAACAAAAGCAGGAAGCAATTTGTGGTTCGATGTTAATATTTCAAAAGAAAAAGATGATGTTGTAAAATCTAAAATCTGCGAAGCTGTTACAAAATCATTCGGCGAAGACTTTGTAAGCAAGCTCGATGACGTTATAGTTTTAAATAAATTAACAGAAAATACATACAAACAAATCATCAGAAAATTCTTCGGAAGTTACGAACATAGTATGAATAACAAAAATATTGATTTGAGCGTTAAAGATGACGTAGTAAATTATATGTTTGAAAAAATAAACGTTAAATTAGGTGCTGGACAAGTTAGAAAAGTTATAGAAAATGAATTTGGTAAAAAACTTGCTTCATACTTAAATGAAGGAAAAATCAAGAAAAACGATTCGGTAATAGCTTGTATGAAAGACGGTAAAATAGATTTCGAACAAGAAAACGATGACGCGTTGTTGATGAATTAAGTTAGTTAATAAACAAAAATCCCCCTCAATATTTTGAGAGGGATTTTTACGATATTACTTTAAAAGAATTTTTTTATAAATCTTTTTGCCTTTTTTTATGACTACATCTGACAAAAAATCGTCTATTTTTATTTCGTAATTGAAATCCGAAATTTTTTCTCCATTTAGAGTTATTCCGCCTTGTTCGATTAATCTTCTTGCTTCTTTTTTTGATGGAGCAAGCGAAGTGTTTACTAAAAGTGAAACTATATCAATTTTATTATCTATAAAATTTTCTTTTCCTATAAATTCTGTTGGCATATTAGAAGTATCGCCATTTCCACTAAAAATTTGTTTTGCGGTTTCTCGTGCTTTGTCTGCTTCAAGTTCTCCGTGAACTAATTTTGTTATTTCATAAGCCAAGATTTCTTTTACAGTATTAATTTCTTCTTTTGCACGAATTTCGTATTTTTTAATTTCCGAAACAGGAATATAAGTAAGCATTTTCATGCATTTAATTACGTCGCTATCGTTAATATTTCTCCAGTACTGATAAAAATCATAAACGCTTGTTTTTTCTTTGTCGAGCCACAAAGCACCTTTTTCGGTTTTGCCCATTTTTTTGCCTTCGCCGGTAGTTAATAATTTAAAAGTTAATCCAAAAACTTCTTTTTGGTCGCAACGACGAATTAAATCTATTCCCCCTAATATATTACTCCATTGGTCGTCTCCGCCCAATTCTAACTTACAATTATATTTTCTGTTTAAAACTAAAAAATCGTAGCTTTGCATAATCATATAGTTGAGTTCGAAAAATGTTAATCCTCTTTCGAGTCTTTGCTTATAGCATTCTGCGGCTAGCATGCGGTTTATTGAAAAATGTATGCCGATTTCTCTTAAAAATTTTATATAATTTAAGTCTAAAAGCCAATCAGCATTATTCACCAAAATTGCTTTTCCTTCCGAAAAATCAATAAATCTTGAGGCTTGTTTTTTAAAGCATTCGATATTGTGCTCTATTTGTTTGGAACTCAACATCTTTCGCATATCTGTCTTACCGGAAGGGTCTCCGATTAATGCCGTTGCTCCTCCAAAAAGGATTATTGGAATATGACCGGCTTTTTGTAATCTCGAAGCTATCATTAATTGCACGAAGTGTCCAACGTGCAAAGAATCTGCTGTTGGTTCGAAGCCAACATAAAAATATGTCTTTTCGTTTTGAAGAATTTCCTTTATTTTTTCTTCATTTGTAGTTTGTGCAATTAAATCTCTTTCTTGAAGTTCTTGGAAAATATTCATTAAACTAACTCCTTATGTGTAAATTTTATATAAAAATATGTAATTTTCGATGCGAAATATTTAAAAATATATTGCTTGACGTATTTTTTAAATTGTAGTAAAATATTATACTGAATTGTGATTGCCGTTGAAGCCAAAAACAACTTTATGTTATCATATATGATTGATATTATCAAGTTATCGGATTGTGGTTTTATAGTTGAAAATGCAGAAGTATATCAAAATTTTATGGAGGTGTATTAATTTTTTAAAATTAATACATTTTTGTATCGCATTTTGAATTATTGGCAATTAATTAAGATTATGGTTTCGATTGATACCTTTAAAAACAAATAATGTTTAATGAATGGAGTGTTTTAAATTTATGGTAAATGTCAAACCTTTAAAACTCGGTAAGACGACCAGAATGAGTTTTTCTAAAATTGATGAGGTGATAAAACTTCCGAATTTACTTGAAATTCAAAAAAATTCTTATAAATGGTTTTTGGACGAAGGATTGAAAGAAGTTTTTAGAGATGTTTCAGGAATAACAGATTATACCGGAAACCTTGTTTTGGATTTTGTTGACTATACCATGGATATAAATCATCCGAATTATAGTATTGAAGAGTGTAAAGAACGTGACACTACATATGCTGCTCCGATGAAAGTTACCGCAAGACTTCTTAATCGTGAAACAGGACAAGTGAAGGAATCAGATGTTTTTATGGGAGATTATCCTCTGATGACAGACAGCGGAACATTTGTAATAAATGGAGCAGAACGTGTTGTTATATCACAACTTGTGCGTTCTCCGGGTGTCTATTTCAAAATGGAGTATGACAAGACGGGAAAAGAATTGTTTAGCTCTACAGTTATACCTAATCGTGGTGCATGGATTGAATATGAAATGGATTCTAATGATGTTATATATGTTAGAATTGATAAAAATCGTAAAATACCGCTTACAACATTTATAAGAGCATTAGGTCTTAGTACAGATGCTGAAATTTTCGAATATTTTGGCGAAGACGAAAGAATTTCAGCTACAATAGAAAAAGATTCTTGTAAAACCATAGAGGAAGCCCTTTTTGAAGTTTACAGAAAATTACGTCCCGGCGAACCGCCAACACTTGAAAATTCACAAGCTTATATAAATTCTTTGTTCTTTGACGCAAGAAGATATGACCTTTCAAGGGTTGGAAGGTATAAATACAACAAAAAATTAGGAATTGCCACACGGCTTATAAATCAGACACTTGCAAAGCCTATTCCAAATCCATTGACCGGTGAAATTATTGCTGATATAGACGAAGTTATTACGAATGAAAAAGCTTTGGAAATTGAGAATGCCGGCGTTTGTATGGCATTTGTAAAAAAAGATGGAAAAGAAATAAAAATTATATCAAACGGCATGGTCGATATTTCTAAGTATGTAAATTTTGACGCTAAAAAAGAATGTGGTATTAATGAAAAAGTCAGATTTAATATTTTGTGCGATATAATAAGTTCTTGCAAAAACGATAAACAACTTAAATCTGAAATAAAGAATAGAAAAGACGAACTTATTCCAAAACATATAATAATAGATGATATTTTTGCTTCGATTAACTATATGAATTGTCTTGCAAACGGAATAGGAACAACTGACGATATCGACCATTTAGGAAATCGTAGAATACGTTCAGTAGGCGAATTATTACAAAATCAAATTCGTGTCGGTTTTGCACGTCTTGAAAGAACAATAAGAGAAAGAATGACTCTCCAATCGCAAGATTTAGAAGTTATTACTCCAAACGCTTTGATAAATATCAGACCAATTGTAGCAGCAATAAAAGAATTTTTCGGTTCATCTCCACTTTCACAGTTCATGGATCAAACAAATCCTCTTTCAGAACTTACGCATAAAAGACGTTTGTCAGCTTTAGGCCCGGGAGGTCTTTCAAGAGACCGTGCGGGATTCGAAGTCCGTGACGTTCACTATAGCCACTATGGTCGTATGTGCCCTATCGAAACACCGGAAGGACCAAACATCGGACTTATTTCTTATCTTTCAACATTCGCAAAAGTTAACGAATACGGATTTATCGAAGCTCCTTTCAGAAAAGTTGATAAAGAAACCGGTAAAGTAACCGACGAAGTTGTATATATGACAGCTGATGAAGAAGATAAATAAGATCGGAAGAGCG
>CAMJYS010000055.1 GCA_946410005.1 uncultured Clostridia bacterium
GGAGTTCAGACGTGTGCTCTTCCGATCTGGAAAGCGGGAAAGTTTTTATCGATGTTTCTGAGGAAGGAAGCAACGTAATAATACGCATAAAAGACACAGGAATGGGAATTGCAAGCGATGAACTCGATAAAGTTTTCGATAAATTTTATCGTTCATCATCAAGTAAAAACATAGACGGTACTGGCCTTGGTTTAGCGATAGCGAAAGATATCGTAGAATCATACGGCGGAGAAATTAAAGTTGAAAGTGAACTCGGAAAATGTACTGAATTTATGATATCATTGCCGATTTCTAAGTTCGAAGAATAGTTTTATAATTTTTATAAAGTTTAATACGGAGGTTATAAATTAGGTTTTTAGGTATCTAAAAATCTAATTTTAATTTTAATAATTATGAAAAAAGAGTATTTATTTTACAAAAATTTTCTTGATATTTCAAAAACAATCGCTGGGGATATATTTAAAAATGTTTTTTATCCTTGGGAAATACTACCGATGATAAAAGATTTTATTGTAAAAATCGGCGAAAATTTGCCAAAAGATGAATATAAAGAAATAAAGCCTCAAGTTTGGATTCATAAAGACGCAGAAATTTTTGAATCGGCGTATATATCCGGTCCCACAATAATTCAAAAAAACGCTCAGATACGTCACTGTGCGTTTATAAGAGGTAGTGCAATTATAGGAGAAAATAGCGTTATCGGAAATTCTACGGAAGTGAAAAATGCTTTGATTTTTAATGATGTACAAATTCCGCATTTTAATTACGTAGGTGATGCGATTTTGGGATATAAAGCACATATGGGCGCCGGGGCAATAATATCGAATATTAAATCTGATAAAACAAATGTCGTTGTAAAATCGGATAACGGCGAAAAAATAGAAACGGGTCTTAGAAAATTCGGAGCAATAATAGGTGATTTCGTTGAAATAGGTTGTAACAGCGTTTTAAACCCGGGTACAATCATAGGGAAAAATACGAATGTTTATCCTACAACAATGGCAAGAGGAATTTTGAAAGAAAACTCGATTTTGAAAAACACCGGCGAACTTATTCAAAAGAGATAGAAAACAGCATAAAATAAATTCCCGACGAGAAATTTTCTTGTCGGGTAATTTTTTTGAATTTCATAGTTGACTTATTTGTTGGTAGCATATATAATGGAATAGGAATGCCGGTGTGGCGGAATGGCAGACGCGACGGACTCAAAATCCGTTGTTGGCAACAACGTGTGGGTTCAAGTCCCACCACCGGTACCAGTTAAAAATAAAGTCTAAAACTGTCGATTGACAGTTTTTTATGTTAAAGCGCATAGATAGAGGTAATTGTTATTAGTATAGAATCATTTTTGTCTGCATCTGAAATCCTTTTAGTGAACCATCACTACAACGAAGCTCTTTGCTTAGTATGCTGTGCAATTGATGCAATATCATTGAAAACATATCCCGCCTATCGTAAGGTAGGAGATCGGTTTAGGTTGTTTTTACAGAAAAACTTTAGACGTATTTGCGAAAAAGGTTTTCCAGGAATTACCGCATCATCAATAAGAATAAAACTAATCACTGATATTGACATAAAAAAGGATGATTTTGGATATGTTGGAATAGAGGATGTAATTTACTACGTGTTGAGATGTGGATTAGTACATAATTGCTTAGTAGATAGTAAAATCCAATTTACAAATTATACTCGTATAGGAAATTCAGATAAAAAATTTTTTTACTTACCTAAAACACTAATATTAGGATTGATTGATGTAGCAAGGTCCGCTTTAGACGGTATTCAAATCGGTACATAAAAGGCACTCAAATAAAATATACTTAATAAACATTGTAGTTGGCCTTAAACTTCATTATTACTGAGTTTCTTCATGCCCCTTATAACTACTCGTACCATTTTTTAACTCTCGGTGTAAATTTTGCATCGGGAGTTTTATGTATTTTGTTTGAAAAAGTAACCGGTTTTTGTTTAAATTTGCCAAAAAACAAAAAACACACTCGTTTTTTACAGGAATTTTCACAAAATCATTGATTTGTATTTTCTATTAATGTACTATGTACACGAAGACATTCTTTAAGTATCAAAAAATTTCAAAAGGTTGTGTTTTATTATAAAAAAGGTTTCTGATATCGATTCCAAAAAATTTCTGGCGGCGTATGTACGAAACAAGTTAGAGTCCTTAATGAATTTGATTTCGACCGAGATCAAATGGAACAGGCACTTGATTGCTTTGGAGCCAAAGGTGATATAACTTGGGGGTATTCTTTAAACGAAACCATTCCTAGACCTTGGTCAAAAACCGCAAGTATGAATTGGAACAACGAAACATGGACTCCGGTTTTAGCCCAGTGTGGCTTTCGCCAAAATGAGGTCATTTGGAAAAGTACAAATGGTAACTATTTAATTCCTACCGGTATTCATAAGCAAGGCAGAATAGGCTATTTTTGGAACAAGTTCGTTGGTTATATCAAAAAATTTTAAATGTTATTTTCTAATCAAAAACAGAACTTAACCCGATTTCGAGTTGAATTCTATTTTTTATTAGAGTAATATGAACTTGTATGATTTTTATCTTTATTTTTAAAAATTGATATTTTTTTGAAAATGTGATATTATACAAATACTTATAATTTTTTAGCTCGTATTATGGTTTTCACTTGGCGAAAAATCGCTAAAATACATGTTTTTTGAAAAACAAGAGTTAAATAAAACATCATAAATAATATTTTATTATTTAGGAGGAAACGTTATGAATATTGCTCTCGTAGCACAGGATTCGAAAAAAGAATTAATGGTAAGATTTTGTATAGCGTATGTCGGAATACTTAGTCGTCATAAGCTTTGTGCAACCGCTACGACCGGGAAATTGATTTCCAACGCGACCGGTCTTAGAATTATGAACTTTTTAAGCGGTGAACAAGGTGGATGCCAACAAATCGCATCGAGAATTTCTTGCGGCGAAATCGACATGGTTTTATTTTTCCGTGGTTCTTCTTTTACAGGTACTACTCAAGAAGAAAATGACCTTTTAAGACTTTGCGACGTTCACACAATTCCGTGCGCTACAAATATTGCAACAGCAGAAGCTTTAATCCACAGCCTTGAAAGAGGAGACTTGGATTGGCTTACAGTCGGTAGACCGAATATCTAAAAAATTAATTCTAAAAAACAAATTTGATTTTTTCTTCTCTGTAAAAACCAGAGAAGTTTTTAATGTTGATAAATAAAAAAGGAGCGATTACGCTTATGAACCTCAGAACTAAAAGAATACGAGGAATGCAAGATGTTTTACCGTCCGAAAGCAAAAAATGGCAAACAATAGAAAAAGTTATGACAGAAGAAGCGTCGCTTCATGGATTTAAATTAATCCGCACACCGGTTTTGGAACACACGGAATTATTCGAAAGATCCGTCGGAGATACTTCTGATGTCGTTGAAAAAGAAATGTATACATTTAAAGACAAAGGCGATAGGAGCGTAACTTTACGCCCGGAAGGAACTGCCGGAACTTTAAGAGCTGTACTCGAAAACGGCTTACATAACCTTCCTATGCCGCTTAAATTAATGTATAAGTCTTCGTGCTATAGATACGAAAAACCCCAAACAGGAAGATATCGCGAATTTTTTCAATTCGGGCTCGAAATTTTCGGGTCACCATCAGCGTCAGCAGATGCCGAACTTATCATTTTAGCTAAATCTATTTTAGAAAGACTTCAAATACAAAACATAAGCCTTGAAATAAATTCTATCGGCTGTAAAAATTGCAGAAAAAAATACAGCGAAGCGATAATAAATTATTTTAAATCTAAAATTGATTCGTTGTGTCCGACTTGCCAAAATCGTCTCGAAAAAAATCCTTTACGAATTTTAGACTGTAAAAATAAAGTTTGTTCGGAAATTTGCGAAAACGCTCCGATAATAACCAATTATATTTGCGAAGAATGCTCCGAACATTTTGAAACTTTACAAGAATATCTTAAATCGCAAAATATCGAGTTTAAGATTAACCCGAAAATCGTTCGTGGACTCGATTATTATTCAAAAACCGTTTTTGAGTTCGTGTGTGATATTACCGAAAACGATAAACTGACAATTTGTGGCGGAGGAAGATACGACGGGCTTTCAGAAATTTTAGGCGGACCACAATTATGTGCAATAGGGCTTGGGTTTGGTCTCGAAAGAATTTTAAATATTATGGAAACGCAGAAAATTATGTTCCCGAAAGACGATTCGCCGAAAGTTTATATAGCTTCTATTGGCGAAAATGCAAAGAAAAAAGCGTTTGAACTTTGCGGTATTTTAAGAACGGCTGCGATTTTTGCGGAAATGGATATTGTTGACCGGAATATTAAATCGCAAATGAAATACGCAGATAAAATCGGTGCGGAGTATGTTTTGGTAATAGGCGACGATGAAATTGCGGAAAATAGAGCGATTTTAAATAACATGAAAACCGGAAAAGAAAGCAAGATTTCAATAAATGAAGATTTTTTAAACGATTTTTCGGGCGTGGATATGGAAATTTCAAGTTTTAGAAGATAAATTCAGAAGCAATGTGTACATTTGTCACATATTGCTTTTTATTTTTAGCTATTTTTTGTTTGATTATACAAAAACAAACTTTTGATGTTGACAATGTAAATTATTTGTTATATAATAAAATTACGATAAACATTCAAATAACACAAAGATAAAATTATAGGAGGTTTGTTGTCTATGAATAAAAACAAAATTTTTAAAAACTTGAAAAAGTTAACCGCAGTATCTTTAACCGCAGCAAATCTTTTCACTTTCGCAAATTCCGGTAGTGCGAAAATTATAACTAGCGAAGATATAAAGGATGAACAAAAAGAAATTTTAATAAAAGCAGGAAATATTACATTTCCAAAAGATAATATAATAGGACAAGTAAGAAAATTTTTTATACTCAAAACAGAAAAAGGAAAAGATGTTGCTTTTTTGAGAATATTTAATGGGTTCTCAAGCGCCAAAGAAATTAAAGAAATTCTTAGAAGTAGTGTAAGCGATATCAGTAATGTTGTAGTAGTATACGATTTTGATGAAGGATTCACTAGTGATAGAAATTTATTAAGCTTAAAACAATCGTCGATAAACTTTATTCCTCTTGAAGACGCAAATAAAGTTTTAGAGGAAAAGAGAGAAGAAAAGAGAGAAGAAAAGAAAGAGGAAAAGAAAGAGGAAAAGAAAGAAGAAAAGAAAGAGGAAAAGAAAGAGGAAAAGAAAGAAGAAAAGA
>CAMJYS010000056.1 GCA_946410005.1 uncultured Clostridia bacterium
TCACATTTCATACTTTTTATTATATCACAAATTACCTCTTTTGGCACTCCCTATGTTGTTCATAATTGAAAATGAGCCGAAAACTATTATTGCGCTATCTTTTTCACTTGAATTTTTAAGCGCCAACTTCAACGCACTTGAAATTTTTTCGCACGGAAAAGTATTTTCGTTATAAATTTTACAAACCTCTGTAATTTTTTCTAAAGAAAGCGCTCGACTATTCCCTTTTGGCATTACGGTGAAAATTTTACTAAACACAGGTGCGAGTTTAGAAAAAACACCCTCGTAATCTTTATCTTTAAGCATACCGACAACGCCAATAATTTTCCTGTTTTTCAAATACTTCTCTATAAAATTCAAAAGAGTTTTTGCCCCGGCCGGATTATGTGCACCATCTAAAATTATTAGCGGTCTTTTACTCACAATTTCTAATCTACACGGCAAACTTGCATTTAAAAAACCTTCTTTTATTCCGCACAATTTTTTTCTTTCAACTGATTCTATTGTTTCTAGAATTTTTAATGCAGTTGAAATGTTTTGAATTTGATGCTCACCCAAAAATCTTGTCTTTAAAAATAAATTTTTATACTCAAACTCAATACCAATATCAATTGCACTATTTATATTTCTTATGTCACTAAGAAAAGCTCTAATAACTTTACAATTGAGCTTTTCAGATATTTCTTCTGCTAAATCATAAACAAATTTAGGCATATTGTCAGACAAAATCATCGGACTATTTTTTTTCATTATTCCCAATTTTTCTTTAGCTATTTTTTCCTCTGTATCACCCAAAATATGTGTATGATCCAGCGAAACAGAAGTTATTGCCGTACAAATAGGGTTTAAAATAACGTTTGTAGCATCTAAGGTCCCACCCATTCCCGTTTCTAAAACCACGTAATCACACTTTTTATCAAAAAAGTATTTAAATGCTATCGCTGTTACCAACTCAAATTCAGTAACCGGATCATTTTCAAAATATTTATTTTTTAAATGTGATTCAAAAAACTCTATTAAATTACATATTTCCGATTTGGAAATCTTCTCGCCGTTAACTTGTATTCTTTCCCTGAAGTCATATATAGACGGCGATGAATAAAGACCCACTTTATATCCGCTTTCTTTAAGTACAGAGCTCACAAAGCAACACGTGGAGCCTTTACCATTCGTACCGGCAATATGTATACACTTCAGTTTATCTTGCGGATTTCCGATTAAATCCAAAAGCTTTTTTATTCTATCCAGTCCAAGTTTTGAGCCGAATTTTTCAAGCAATTTTATTTTTGCAACTGCTTCATTGTACAAATTATGCTTTATTAATCTATACCCCGAAGGATTATTTTCGGGATATTTTTGAAAAAAAGTCCTATAGATATCAGAAATTTTTTCTTCTTTATAAAATAATTCTTTGGATTTTTTATCGAGTTTGCTTACGTCAGAAAAATTGCTTATCATTTTAACTTTTGAACGCTCTTTTATTTTTTTCAAAATTTTCAAGCCACTCTCATTCGTACCCAAAACCTTAATAAATTCAATTTCAAAATCTTTTTGTTCTTTCTCGGAAATATTTAAAAAGTTAGACAAAACAATCCGTTTTATCCTAGACATCGTGTATCTTTTCGTTTTTACGCAATTTAAAATTTCATCTATCTTACGAAATTTATTGGCAGCGTCTAAAATCCGATTTTCTATGCCTTCACTGACGTCGGCTACTTTCAAAAAATTAAGCCTATCTGTGTTTTTAAGGCTATAGACAATAGCTTGTTCAGCGTTTTCAAGAACGGCAAAATTATTATTTTGATTATCAACTATTTTTATTACTTTCTCAGGAACATAATTTTTATACAAATTGCTTCTATTTATCAATAATCTTCTGATATCAGATGCACTCGATATTTTTTTCGAATTTTCGCATCTTTTTATAGTTGAAATTTTTATATCGGAATTTAGTTCACGAAGTGCCTTTAAATATTCTATCGCCAATATATTGTTAGGCTTTGAAATTATATTTTTAATATCTAAATCTTCGTACGAAAAAAACTCTTCGAGAGCATTTTGTCTTGCCTTAGCAAAAGTTAATCCCCTCAAAAGTTGTTTTTTTAAGTACAATTCAAATTCTTCGCTGCCCAGAGCTTTTGCAATTTTATCAAGCAAATTTACATCTCCGCATTCACTTCCAAAACAAACTGCATCTACAACTCCTAAGGAATTTGCCGTTTTCATAGCACTGAAAGCATATCTTTGAGCTGTTGACATCGACCATTTTGTCGGCAATTCAATAACTAAACCTATCCCGTTTTCAAGTGCCATTTTAGTTCTCGTTTCTTTAGAGAAAATTGCCGGCTCTCCACGCTGAACAAAATTACTGCTCATAACAGCTACTATATGAGAAAAACCCTGTTTTCTTATCTCATCTATAAAAAATTTATGTCCATTATGTAACGGATTAAATTCTGCTACGATAAAACAAATTTTCATAAATTCCTCAAATTACTATAAAAGATATATAATTATCGAACCTATAAGACTCGTTAACATTAAAATACTTCCGATTACCGCCATAATCCTTATAATGCGTTTTTTTCTTGCCACTGAATTTTTTTTATAATTTTTAAATTCACCATTTATTACATTAGAATCTTTATTCTTCGACATAATCAATAACCCTCTTTATAAAAATATATATTTTTGTTCTAACATCTATAAAACTCAAGTATATATTATATCAAATAAAATATAATTTTTCAAAGGGAAGATAGATAATGGACGATTTAAAAAATGAAGAAAAAGTCAACAAAAAATTTTCAGGCGAAAAAGCAATAAGCCTCTTCGCCGTAAGATTAACCGTATGCTTAATTTTTTTTGTTTTCGGAACATTTGTAAAAATTCAAAGTCCTTGCCAATTCGATAAATTAAAATTTTGGTATCAAGAAAATTTACTTGTGGAAAAGTACAATATACAAGAAATAAAAGACCATACCATAAATTTTGCAAAGCAAATAAAAGAATTTGTAAATAATTCCATTAACGAAAAAAACAACTAAATCTCGCTACGTCCCAGTATTGCACGAGAAAGAGTAACCTCATCCGCATATTCCAACGATGCACCGACCGGTATTCCATAAGCCAATCTGGTTACTTTAACACCGAAAGGTCTTATAAGTTTAGACAAATACATTGCTGTAGCTTCACCTTCAACAGTAGGATTCGTTGCCATTATAATTTCAGAAATATCCTCGTTTTTCAATCTTTCTAAAAGTTCTTTTATACATAATTCATCAGGTCCTATACCATTTAGAGGAGATATAACTCCATGTAAAACATGATATACAGCATTAAATTCTTGCGTGCGTTCAATTGCAGATATATCTTTTGGGTCTTCAACAACACAAATTATACTGCTATCCCTTTCTTTATTATCACATATGTTACAAAATTCTTTATCTGTAAAATTACAACATCTCTTGCAATAATGTATATTTTCTTTTGCGCTGACAATTGCTTTTGCAAATGACTTTGCTCTTTCTTCCGGCATTTTTAAAATGAAATATGCAAGTCTTTGTGCAGATTTATGCCCTATACTCGGCAGACTTTCAAAATGTTCAACCAAACTTTCGAGAGAAGGTAAATAATAACTACTCATATTTTTACATCAATCCCGGGATTTGCATTTCATCCGACACACTTTGCATAGCTTTGTTTTTTTCATCAGAAGCTTTTTTTATAGCTTCATTTGTTGCCGCCATTATTATATCTGCAAGTATCTCAGTTTCTTCCGAGTCTACAACTTCTTTGCTTATATCTATGCTCTTAACCTCAAGCTTACCTGTTACGGTTACTTTTACGGCTTCCCCTCCGGACGTTGCGCTAAATTCCCTTTTGTCAATTTCTTCGGAAATCTCTTCCATTTTTTTTTGAGCTTCCTGAGCTTTTCTTGCCAATTGTTCCAAATTTCCCATTCCTAAACCGTTTGATTTCGGCAATCTTACCTTCATAAATTAATTCCCCCTAATTTAAATTAACTTCTATTCCGCTTGATTTTGCGTTTTCTATCAGATTTTCAAGCAAATCGGACGAAGTTTTTTCTTTTTTATTATACGGACCTATACTATATCGCTTACCCGATATGTTTTCTATAGTTTTCTTTACGGCGTTTCGGTATTGAACTTGCCTTAAAAGCTCAAATGACAAACTGTTTTTTGAATCAATCAACACATAATTTTTGCACTCATATGCATTTGAATCTTTTAGTGAAATATACAATGATTTTAAATTATCTTCATTTTTTAGCGAGTTTAATACATCTTGCCAATGTTCAAAAACTTTTTCTTCCGAAGAAATATTATCATTTAGTGGCTTATTTTGCAAATCCGATTTTTCTATTATTTCTTTAAGAACAGGTTTGCTTTCCGAGTTTTCAAAATTTTCTATGTCGAATTTTTCTTTACTTTTTACAGCTTTTTTGGAAGTATCATCAGAAATAATATTTCTATTATTTAAAACACAAAGTTTTAAAAGCGTAATTTCCATTTCAATTTTTTTATCTACTCCGGAATTCATATTCTTATAAGCTTGTTGTAAAATTTCCAATATAACTAAAATCTTATCTAAATTAAACACAGACAAATCTAAATCTTTAATACTTTCATTATTGCAAACACCTGTAATTTGAAATTCAAGAATATCTCTAAAATATTCTAAAAGCTCCTCGCATAATTTAACCATATTTTTTGATTCGGAATACATTTTGTTTATAAATTCAACACATTCAACGGTTTTGCTTTTTAAAATATACTCCACAACTTCGACAAGGTACTCTGTACCGACTATCCCTAAAATATTTTTTACAGATTTCTCATCAATATCATTTTCGCAAACATTCGCACATTGATCTAATATCGACAAGGCATCTCTCATGGCTCCGTCAGAAGAATTTGCTATCAGTTTTATCGCAGACGATTCGATTTTTATATTTTCTTTTTCGCAAATATACTCTAAACGTTTGCAAATGTCTTCTGTTCCTATTTTATAAAAATCAAAACGCTGACATCTTGAAAGTATCGTCGCCGGAATTTTATGAACTTCGGTAGTGGCCAAAATAAAAACAACGTGTTCGGGTGGCTCTTCTAAAATTTTCAGAAAAGCATTAAACGCTCCGACGGACAACATATGCACTTCGTCCACAATATATACTCTGTATTTACAATTCACCGGAGAAAATACAGCTTCTTCTCGCATAGAA
>CAMJYS010000057.1 GCA_946410005.1 uncultured Clostridia bacterium
CCCGAGGCTTATATATAGAGGCACTTTTAAGGACGTAAAAAATAAAGCTTCGGGAAGAGGTGTAGAAAATGATAAAGCATCAAATGAGAATAACTGTCAGACAGCCCGGTGAAAAGCCCATAAGCATAGCGGAATTTAAAAAAGTATCGCTTATAAAAAGATTGGCACTTAAATGGTTTGGCGGTGTAGAAAAGCTAGTGATTATCGTACCCGAAAAAAGCGTACAGTCAGTAGAAATCAGAGAGGAGGAAAGTGATGAAGTATCTGGAGATGCCAATCAAGGCGAGACCATTTGAACATCAAAAGAGAGCGTTTGAGTTTGTTATGCATCGGTTTGAAAACGATAGCGGAGCAGCACTTCTTGTTGAGATGGGTTGTGGCAAGAGTTTAATTTCTGTCGCAGTTGCAGGAGCGTTATTTAACGAAAGGAGGATTAGAAATCTTTTAATAGTATGTCCTTTATCGATTTGCGGAGTTTGGGAAGAAGAGTTTTCAAAGTTTGCGGACTTTGATTACAATTTAAAGATTTTAAAAGGCTCACTTGAGAAGAAAATCGAAACTTTATACTCACTGGAAGGACGAGCATTGCAGATTGTAGTTGTGAATTATGAATCAGTTTGGCGAATAGAAAGGCAAATTAAGAATTGGCATCCCGATATGATTATTTGCGATGAGTCACATAAGATAAAAAGCCACAATATTGCTGCATCAAAGTCGATTCATAAACTTGGTGAGAAAACAATGTACAGGCTTATATTAGCGGGTACTGCGATAACCAATAAAGCCATTGATATTTTCTCGCAGTATAAATTCTTGGAACCTAGAATTTTCGGTAAGAGTTTTTACACGTTTCGTAATCACTACTTCAACCTGGTTGGGTACGGAAACCATACACCCGTGCTTAAGGAATCAATGAAAGATGAACTAAAAAACAAGATTCACAGTATCGCATTTGTAGCAAAAAAATCCGAGTGTTTGGATTTACCCGAAACAACGGAAATCATCAGAAAAGTTGAACTTGAGCCGTATGCGATGAATACTTACAAACATCTTGTAAGAGACAGTTTTGCAGAGCTAAAAAATAGTGAGATCACGGTGACTAATGTGCTTACTAAAATTTTGAGATTGTCTCAGCTTACGGGTGGTTTCCTCGGTGACGACGAGGGTAAAAAAGTACATCAAATCAGCAAAGCAAAATTAAATGCACTTGATGATATTATCGATGACGTGACTTCAAGCGGAAAGAAGCTTGTAATCATGGCTCGGTTCATTCCCGAAATTGCAGCAATTAAAAAGTTGCTCATTGATAAAGGCTTACGATTTTCTATAATAACTGGCGAAATCAAAAACAGAGCCGATGAGATAGCTAAGTTCCAAAACGATACAGATGTGCTGGTGTTTATCGGGCAGATAGCGACCGCCGGACTTGGCATAACACTCACAGCGGCCAGTACAATGGTGTTTTATTCCCTCGATTATTCGATGTCAAATTTTGAGCAAGCTAAAGCTCGAATTCATCGTACGGGGCAAAAAGAAAACTGTACGTACATTTATTTGATTGCATCAAACACGGTGGATGAAAAGATAATGAAGGCTCTAAAAAACAAAGTGAATCTGGCGAAGAGTCTGATTGACGATTATAGAAGCGGACTTAATCCGTACGCAAATGAAGGGGGATTCTAAAATGGACAATAACGTAATGTTTGAGATGGCGGATAGACTCAAAACGCTTAAAGAAGAGAAAAAACAAAAGGAGCTTGAACTTCGGAATATCAGCGATATGCTTACAGAGATTGAGGCGGCACTTGCGGAGTTCATGACACTCAACGAAACACCGAATTTCACACATGGTGGAACAAGTTTTTCACTTAAGACAAGCCTCAAAGCCTCTGCGGTTTCGGGCAAAAAAGATGAATTGTATGCCCTACTCAAAAGCTCAGGATATGGCGATTTGGTAGTAGAAACAGTAAATCCAAGTTCTCTCTCGGCATTTGTTAAAGAGCAGATTTCTGAGAACGAAAACGAGCTACCCGAGTGGCTTGACGGACTCATAAACATATTTGAAAAAAACACAGTCAGCACAAGAAAATATATGAAATAAGGAGTAAATTAAAATGTCAAAAAACGAATTAACAATAAACGCAAATCAAGGTTATATGAACCTCGCTAATTTCAATATAAACGACAATTTTTTGGACGAACTCAGCGGACTTGATAATGAGTTCGAAAGGATAAAAATCCCCGCAGGTGGCGGAACTATGTTCGAGTTTCCGAGCAGTAATCCCGATGAACCCGATATGGTTAAAGATTTCTCGGCGGTAATTCTTTACCACCATCCGATGTACGTCTTTTACAGTTCAAAGTTCAACGGATCGAATAATCCTCCCGATTGTCTAAGTATTGACGGAATTACAGGTGTCGGGATACCCGGAGGCAAGTGTATGAACTGTCCCAAGAATAAGTTTGGTAGTGGTGAAAATGGCTCCAAAGCGTGTAAGAATAAACACCAAATGTATCTTTTGAGAGAAAACGAGATATTCCCGATGATTCTCTCGCTTCCCACAAGCTCGAACAGAGAGTTTTCGAGGTACATTAAACGGTTACTTTCAAGGGGCAAAAAGTCTGATAGCGTAGTAACAAAATTTTCGCTCAAAAAGGCTGTAAACAAGACAGGTATTTCATATTCACAAGTACAGTTTAGTGTAGCAAGAGAGCTTGAAAAAACAGAAATCGAGTTAATAAAAAACTATTCCGAGCAGGTAAAATCCTACGCTCAGAGCAAAGCAAATCTTCAGACAGTTGACATAACAACGGGCGAAATCATAGATTCGGAGGAATCTGTATGAGCTATAAACTGGCTTTAAACAGCCAAGAGATAAAGGAATATATCGGAACTCATAAACTTTTAGCTTTGGATATTGAAACCTCTCCACTCTCATCGTTTCGTGATGATGACAAAGCCTCGCTCGATGCACACAAATCGAGTATCACGGGAATAAGTTTCTCGGTTGAAAAAGGTACGGGGATTTACGTTCCGTTTAATCACAAGGTCGGCAGAAATGCTGACTTTGTGGGGACATTAGATTGGATAAAACGCAACATTCTTATGAATGAAAATCTTACGGTCGTAATCCATAACGCTGCATTTGAAACGATGTTCTTTTATGCGTTGGATTTTATCCCGAAATGCAAGGTGTATGATACTTTGTCCGCTGCACAGATGACACTTAAAACACATACGGAATTCAGAAAACTAAATGACTGCGGACTTAAAAAGTTGGTTCCCGAACTTTTAAAGGTCGAACTGCCGACTTTTAGCGAAGTTGTGTCGCAGGCGAAAAGTGTAAGAGCAAGGAATGATATAGCGTGCGATTCGGGTGCACGCTCAGCCTGCTTTGATGAACTAAATTCTGAGGATACAGAAACTATCAGATATGCTTGTGCCGACTCGGATTACGCTTTAAGGCTCTACCATTTGTTTAATAACTGGTTCGATAAGAATCTCCCGAAACACAGATACATCGTAGAAAATATCGAATCTCCTACTGCCGTTTATGTTGGTTTGATGAAATATAACGGAATCCCGCTTGACGTGGAGCTTATGCGAGCAAAAGGGGAAGAGGCTCAGGAGCAAATAAATCAGCTTAGAGAAGATATACATCTTACAATCGGAAATATCGACATCGGGGCAAATGCCGGAACTAAAGATTTTAAAGATTATCTGTACAAAACTTTAGGACTTCCCGTTCTAAAAACTACGGAAAAACTAAGCGAAGCCGCAGATGATGAAGCTATGATTCTGCTTTCCGAGTGGTGTAAAAATAATAGACCCAAGCTGGTTCCCCTATTCGATATGGTTAAAGATTATCGTAAATGGAACAAGCTAAAATCCACATACATTGACGGATATTTGAAGTTTTTAAACAGTTGCACAAACCGCATACACCCCGATTTAATGCCACTTGCAACACAGACGGGGAGATTTGCAAGCCGAAACGCAAACCTTCAGAATTGTCCCCGGAAAGACAATGACCCGATTGGTGTTAGAAATTTTATCCGAGCTGATGACGGGAAAGTGTTATTGTCACTTGATTTTTCGCAGATAGAACTCAGAGTTGGTGCGTTTTATTGCCGAGATGAGAAAATGCTTCAGACTTACAGAAATAATGGTGACATTCACGCTCAGACCACTTCGGTTATATTCAATATCCCGTTTAATCAAGCTGCCGATAAAAACGCTCCGCACTACAAAGAACGAAGAACAATCGCAAAAAACTGCAATTTCGGAGTGTTTTATGGTCTGTTTCCGAGAGGTCTGCAGCGAACTTTAAAGTTTAAAGCAGGACTCAATAAAAGCCTAGAAGAATGCACTCAGATAATTGCTAACTTAAAAGCCGGATACAAAGGGCTCGAAACATGGCAACGCAAAGTCAAAACAAATGCCTCTATTCGTGGGTATTCGGAAACGTATCTTGGAAGAAGGCGGTATTTACCAAGCATTAACTCTGCGGATTGGGGCAGGAAGAGTTTTGCTCAAAGATGTGCGTTAAATACGCCGATTCAAGGTACTGCCGCAGATATTTTGAAGATTGCCATTGCTAAGATTTTGAAAGGACTTAACGGACGAATGTGGCTCAGACCCATACTGCAAGTACATGACGAGTTGGTTTTCGAACTCCCGGAAGGCAAATTGAACGAGGCAGTCAATTTTATTAAAAAATGTATGGAAGAAAAGCCATTCCTCGCTTTTGACGTGCCCTTAGTGGCAGAAGGAGCAGTTGGGAAAACATTCGGAACGCTTAAAGATTTTGAGGGTGGCAAGTTGCCGCAGCCAAGTGCTTCGCATCGCTCTCAATCGGACTATTTTGAAAATAAAATAATTTTAGAAAAGGAAGTAAGGTAAATATGGATTTAGGATTAAAAAATGCCGAAGGATACTACGATTTAACGGCCTATGAAGCGATAAAAAATGTAAGTGATGAGGAGAAAATAAAACCTAGAAATATTATTTATGTATGTTCGCCGCTTAAAGGTGACATCGAGAAGAATCGGCAAAAAGCCTGCGAATATTGTAAATTTGTGATTTCAAAAGGGCACATTCCTGTGGCGGTACACTTGATGTTTCCGTGGTTTATGGACGATGCGGACGAGGATGAGAGAAGTCTGGCTATGCGGATGAGCTTGGATATACTTGCAAGGTGTGATGAAATTTGGTGTTTTGGAGATGAGGTGAG
>CAMJYS010000058.1 GCA_946410005.1 uncultured Clostridia bacterium
CATAAAAAATAAAATCGTATTTTGAAAAATCTTTAGAAAAAACATTACTCTTTTTATACGCTACTGCTAATATTCTAAGCGCACTTTCTGCCATATGTTTACAAGAATTTTTTATTTTGTTTTCCGTATAACTTGTAAATTCAGCATTATCCCCATTTATATCGTAAAACTTACAAAATTTTATAACTGATTCGGGTGCTCCTTTTAAAACATAAATATACTCGTTTTTATGCTTATGAACAGTAATCATAAATTTATCTTTGGAATTAAACGGAACCTCAAAAACTTTTTCGTGAGTTATATCTAACTCTCGTTTATCCACCTTACAGTTAACTCCTGCCATAAGTAAAGCATTTTCGGTCGGTTCGCCTTGCGCAATAGTTTCGCCGCCGTGCTGTTTGCTTAAAATTGAGTTATTGCAGAGCGTACAAAATGTAAAAAATTTCTTTGAAAAATCATTTCCTAAAACTTCTTTATTTTCTACGCTTCTAACGTCCACAACAGTCATTTTGTTTAGAGTCAAAGTCCCTGTTTTATCGGAACAAATTACACTTGCATGCCCCAATGTTTCTACTGCCGGTAAATTTCTTACAACAGTATGAAGTTTTGCCATTTTTCGAACGCCATTTGCTAAAACTATTGTCACAACTGCCGGTAAGCCTTCCGGGATTGCTGCGACTGCTAAACTTATAGATATCATTAGCATTTCTAAGAAATTTACATTTTGCATAATCCCTAAAATGAACACAATTACGCTTATTATTAGTATCCCGACAGCTATTATTTTTCCGGTACTTGCAAGCTTTCTTTGAAGAGGCGTTTCGGTATTTTTTTCTTTGCTTACAAGTAATGCGACTTTTCCGACTTCTGTTTTCATTCCCGTGGCAACTACTATCGCCTTAGCGTGTCCCCTATTAACTACCGAACCCGCAAAAACCATATTTTTTCTGTCTGATAAAAGTGTATCTTCGCTTAAAATATCTTGTGCCGATTTTTCTACCGCCAATGATTCGCCCGTCATCGCACTTTCTTCGACTGCTAAACTTGTGGATTCTATTATTCTGGCGTCTGCACATATCAAATCACCTGTTTTTAAAAACAAAATATCTCCCGGAACGATATCTTTAGACGGAACTCTGATTACCTTTCCGCCTCGAATTACTTTTGAAAGAGGCGTAGACAAAACCTTAAGCGATTCTATTTCTTTTTCAGCCTTACTTTCTTGCAGCATTCCAACAATCGCATTAGTAATAACGATTACGAGAATTATTATTGTGTCTATATAATCTGACTCTTTACTCAAAAAAGACGTTAAAAACGATATTCCGGCAGCAATAACGAGCGTTATTACCATAAAATCGGAAAATTGTGCTAAGAATTTTTGCCATATACTTTTATTTTTTTCTTTAGACAGTTCATTTTCTCCAAATTTATATTTTCGTAAATCGGCTTCTTTTTTCGAAAGCCCATTTTTTTCATCCGTATTAAGTTTTGCTACAACATTTTTAATTGTCATTGCGTGCCAATTCAAATCTATCATCTCCGACGACTTATATTTTCACTTTTCACATTTTAATAAAATATATATCAGTAATCACTTGCGTATTACTTTGCGAAAACTATTTGAAAAATATGCAAAGTATGATAATATATTTGTTGAGTAAAAAATAAAGTTAGGAGAAGTGTTATGAAACACATAAAGACAATCAACACGGCAGACCTTAAAAAAAGCGCTGAACACGGCGGTTGCGGTGAATGTCAGGCTTCTTGCCAAACGGCTTCCAAAGTTGACAATACCGTCAGCAATCAAAAATGTGAAAAATAAAATTTTTAACCGAAAATGCGTAAATTATCTTTCGGCATATTGTCGAAGGATAATTTTTTGTAGTTTATTAACAGAGAGGATTTTTTAAAATGGTACATAAATATAAATTTAAAGGCTATAATTTCGTTGTGGACAGTAACAGTGGTGCCGTACACGTTGTAGACGATATTTCTTACGATATACTGGATTTCTTAAACGGAACGTTTTTCGATTATACAAAAAATTATGTTATTAAAAGACTTGAAAATAAATATTCGCACGAAGAAATTTCGGAAGCATACGACGAACTTTTTGAACTTTATAAAGCTGAAAAGTTATTCTCGAAAGATACATACAAAGAGCTTGCAACAGAAGAAAAATTGCGGTCGCCGATAAAAGCGGTATGTTTAAACATAGCTCACGATTGCAATTTAAAATGTTCATATTGTTTTGCATCGAAAGGCGATTTTGGTTGCAAAAAAAAATTAATGCCATTCGAAACCGCTAAAAACGCAGTAGATTTTATGATTGAAAATTCAGGCAACATTAAAAATTTAGAAATGGACTTTTTTGGTGGCGAACCGCTAATGAATTTTGATGTTGTTAAAAAAACCGTTGAATACGCCAGGAAAATGGAGAAAATTCACAACAAAAACTTCAGATTTACTCTAACAACAAACGGGATTTTACTCGACGACGAAAAAATTGATTTTATAAATAAAGAAATTTATGATGTTGTATTATCTATCGACGGAAGAAAAGAAATTAACGATAAATTTAGGCTCACCAAAACGAACAAAGGCTCTTACGATATAGTATTACCTAAATTCAAAAAATTAATTGACTTAAGGGGCGACAAAAGTTATTACGTTCGCTCGACATACAGCAAAAATAATTTGGATTTTTCTAACGATATTATTCATTTATATAACTTAGGGTTTGAAAGTTTATCCGCTGAACCTGTTTTATGCGACAAAAATTTCGAATATACTGTAACCGAAAACGATTTAGATGAAATCTTTGCAGAATATGATAAGCTTTGTGATAAAATAATTGAAATCAAAAAAAGTGGGAAAAAAATAAACTTTTTTAATTTTAATATTGATATTGACAACGGCCCTTGCGTAATTAAACGCTTAAAAGGTTGCGGTTGCGGAAACGATTACGTAGCTATAACTCCAAACGGAGATATTTATTCTTGCCATCAATTAGTCGGGGAAGATAATTTCAAAATGGGAAATGTGAACCAAAAAACATTCGACAATGACCTAAAAAATAAATTCTTGAACATAAGCATTTACCACAAAGAAAAATGCAAAAATTGTTGGGTGAGATTTTATTGTAGCGGCGGTTGCTCGGCAAAAAATTATCAGAATAATCACGATATTATGCTACCATTTGAAGTTTCTTGCAAAATGCAGAAAAAGAAAATTGAATGTGCTATTGCTCTAAATTTTTTCGAGAAAAATATGTAACGTTATAAATAAAAGTCATCATAAAAAGCACTTAGACTAACTTAATTTAGTTTAAGTGCTTTTAGTTAAAACAAGTGCGCTGTTTATTAATTCGACTAGATACTCAGAAATATCAGAAAAGAAATATTCTTGATGTACAGCAACGGCTTTACTTGGATAAATCGAAACCGAAGAACCAATTGTCGGTATTGCGGCAGTAGTTATACCGATTTGGCTTCCCGGTGCGTTTTTAAATCCACTTAAATTAATCGTTCGACCGCTAGCTAAATAAAAGTTATTCGGCAGCGACACACCGCTTTTAACAGCTTCGTTATTATTTACAACTATTTTTGTATTTCCTTTATTACCAGAAAAAGTTATACTCCCGTCACTGTAAACTCCTCCGCCAAATGCATCTACAGAAGAATAAGTTTTATTATTTTCAATTAATGTACCTTCTATCGTTAGCAATGTGTTCTTTGAACTTAAACTGCAAACGCCTCCTCCGTACGATTCAAAATTACCCGTACTCGTAGATTTATTATCGTGTATATTACAATTTCTAATATTAAGAGTTTGAGTATCGCTACATATCGCCCCACCTTTAGCCGAAGGCCCAGTAGCTTCATTCTCAAAAAACTCACAAGAACTAATTGTTAATGTACCTGCAGCGTTTAATACTGCTCCTCCTCTGGCTTCTGATTCAGAATTAGCTTTGTTTTCGCTAAACTGACAATTTTGTAAATTTGTAGTCTTATTACTGTAAATCGCTCCACCTGTTTGAGCTATATTATTTTTAAAATTAGAATTACTTATCGATACTGACTTTGCGTTATTTGCAATAAATATTGCCCCGCCACTTGCTAAAACAGTATTTCCAGAAGCTGCACCAATAGCTCCCGTTCCACTGCTTACTGAAGCCAGGTTATCTTCGAAAGTCACGCCGGAGACTTCCAACCTACCATTCTTTTCTACACCAATTACTCCTCCGGAATAAGCTATATTATTACAAAAAGAAACATTACCGCTTGCATTAATAGTAAAAGTACTATTGTACAAATTCACAGCTCCTCCGGTTGCAGTAGACTCTATATTTTGTCCGTCGATTATCAATGAACCTGCTGGATTTGAAGCATCGATTGTAAATATTTCAGTTACATTTATTAACGAGCCGCTCTTAAACGTCAAATCGCTGTTGTCGATGTTTAAATAACGCTTTATAGTTATTTTCTTTTCGCCAAGCTCCACAGTTTCTTCTAAGATAGGGCTAGTGTATGTACTAAGCATGTAGATAACGCTATCCGACTCAGCTTGATTAATCAAATCTTGAAAAGTCACGATTTCGGCATCTATATTTGAACTTGACGTGACTTTCTCCGTACAATTTTCATTTAAGTAAAAATATCCTTCTTTATAGTAATAATTAGACATTGTTTGCGTAGTTTCGACCTTGCCTTCTCCGGAAATATTAATCATTGTGCTTATCGCACCGTATACTACAAAAAGAAAGCAAATATTTATAACTGAAATAAAAACGCCAACCAACACGCTTAATAAAGCTATTCTTTTTTTAAAAAACTTTTTCATTCTAATTAACCTAAGTCTATTTTTCATAAATTCTCCTATCTTAAAAAATGCATGTTAGTTTTAATATGCGTCTTCAAATTTCATTAATTTTTAATTTATAGTACCATCTGCATTAAATGTTGCTGCTATATATTCATCGTTACTATTTAATGTCATAGCTTTTCCGTTAAAATTAAACGATTTAAATCCACGAACCGCTAAACTAGTCATACCACTATACGCAGACGCTAGTCTTAAAGAACCACTCAAAACATTCAAATTTAGTACAGTGTTCGAGGAATCACATACTATTCCTGCGTGGTTATATCCAATCGATTGACATGTTCCTTCTGTTTCTATATTTACAACCGAGCTACAGTCCCCTTGGATGAGGATGGACGTACACCAT
>CAMJYS010000059.1 GCA_946410005.1 uncultured Clostridia bacterium
CCACCGAGATCTACACTCTTTCCCTACACGACGCTCTTCCGATCTGACAGAAACACAAGCGGATTGGTTATTGCCGCAAAAAACGCCAAAACCCTTAAAGTATTAAATGAAAAAATGAAGCTTCGAGAAATTAAAAAAAGTTATATCTGCATAATTTGTGGCAAAATGCCGAAAAAATCCGGCACACTTACCGGATATTTAGAAAAAAACGAATCGGAAAACAAAGTTTATATATATTCATCTAAGCCTACAAAAATCAAGAATTTTAAAACCATTATCACCGGTTACGACGTTATATCGTCAAAAAATGATTTTAGCTTACTTAATATTAATCTATTAACCGGCAGAACGCATCAAATAAGAGCGCATTTTTCTTCAATCGGCAAGCCATTGTTAGGCGACAGTAAATATGGTAAAAATGCGATAAATCGACAATTTAAATATAAATATCAAGCGCTTTGTTCCTATAAATTAGAATTTAAATTCGAAGCTTCTGCAGATCATTTGGAATATTTAAACAATCAAAAATTCGAAATCCCTCTAGAAAAAATATGGTTTGTAAAAGATTTTTACGATAATCTTACTTAACTAAAATTCGAAAAATCTTGAAAATGCAGCCATAAATCCGGAATCAACCAACGAAGATATTAAGAGTATCGAAATAGCATAGCAAAATCTATGCAAATGACTTTTAAATTCTTTCCGAAAACTGATTTTACAGTCGGTTTTCGGAAATATATTTTTTAAAAATTTATAAGAAATATCCATCGCACTGCAAGAAATAAAAATAAAACCTATTAAAGATATAAATATTCCGGGCAAAAGAATTAAAGTATAAAAAGCTATGCCTTTCAGACCATATATGAAGTAAAGATAACCTGCTGAAATTCCGATTCCAAAGCTTTTAATCAAAATAATCAATGGTATTACCGCTATTCCCCAAAAAGACAGTGCCGTTAATTCTAAAATCAAAGCAAAAATAAAAGCGGAAACAAAAGACGTTATAAATATTTCCGTCCACGAACTTTCTATTCTGTATTTGAAGTCGTTTAAAAACAGAAAGTCTAATTTATGTAAAAATTCCATATTGACGTTTCCGACCGCTATAGCACCTAATGTCATTCCGACTACGATACATAAAGTTAAAATTATCAAAATAATGCTATTGGTTGAGGGGCTTAAAAACCCATAATTTTTTAAAAAAGTAATTATATTTTTTGATACTCTTTTCATAAACTGCTCCTTTATTTTTACATCTGCGAATTTTAATTCAATACATCTTGTAAATCTTTATTCCAAAACAAAACAAATTATGAATATCAACAACAAACCCCTCTGATTTTCCAAAAAATCAAAGGGGAAATTTAAACATATTTTACCATTACATATTCTCGAGTCGAGATTTGAGTTTGTTAAGTTCGTTTTTAAGGTCTTTCGAAAGATTATCGCCAAAGATTTTATAAAATTCTTTTATACTATCAAGCTCTTTTATCCAAAGGTTTTTATCTATTTTTAAAAGCTTTTTCAAAGTTTCTTTCGAAACTCCGCTTCCCTCTAAGTTTATATCATTTTCAAACGGCATATAGCCAATTGCTGTATTTTTTGCGTCTATTTTATTATCGCAACGTTTTAATATCCACTCTAAAACTCGAATATTATCGCCAAATCCCGGCCAAATAAATTTTCCGTCTTCGTCTACTCTAAACCAATTTACTCCAAATATTTTCGGTGCTTTATCTCCAAGCAGTTTGCCCATTTTAATCCAATGCTTAAAATAATCGCCCATATTATATCCGCAAAATGGCATCATTGCCATTGGATTATGACTCAAAACGCCAACTTTTCCCGTTGAAGCTGCTGTACTTTCCGACGAAATTGCCGAACCGACAAAAACGCCATGATTCCAATCAAAAGATTGATATACCAGCGGAGTTGTTTGTGCTCTTCTGCCGCCAAATATAATTGCGGAAATCGGCACGCCCTCAGGATTATCAAATTCAGGGCTAATACAAGGACAATTTTTTGCGGGTGCTGTAAATCTACTGTTCGGATGTGCGCCTTTTTTATCGGATAATTTCCCGTTCCACTTGTTTCCCAACCAGTCAATAGCATTTTCAGGTGGATTATTATCCATTCCTTCCCACCAAACCGTATTGTCATCTAAGTTCTGAACAACGTTCGTAAAAATTGTATTTTTAGATGTACTTTTAAGAGCGTTCGGGTTGGACTTTTCATTTGTTCCGGGTGCGACTCCGAAAAAACCATTTTCGGGATTTACTGCCCACAGTCTGCCGTCTTTTCCTATTCTAAGCCATGCTATATCGTCGCCGACACACCAAATTTTATATCCTGCTTTTTTATATATTTCCGGAGGAATAAGCATCGCTAAATTCGTTTTTCCACAAGCAGAAGGAAATGCTGCGCAAATATATTTTATTTCTCCACTTGGCGGCTGGATTCCTAAAATTAACATATGTTCGGCCATCCAGTTTTCATTTTTACCTTGATACGACGCTATTCTAAGCGCAAAACATTTTTTACCCAAAAGTACATTTCCGCCATAGCAAGAATTTACCGATATAATTGCGTTATCTTGCGGAAAATGACAAACGTATCTATTTTCTTCGTCAACATCGCAAGAGCAATGAAGTCCTCTTACCCATTCTTCGCTATCTCCTAGATTGTCCAGAATTTCTTTGCCTACTCTTGTCATTATCGCCATATTTAAAACTGTATATATCGAATCGGTTATCTCTATTCCTATTTTAGAAAATTTAGAGCCCGGTATTCCCATTGCGTAAGGAATAACATACATCGTTTTCCCTTTATAGCTACCTCGTGCGATTTTATACAGCTTATCATAAGCGTATTCAGGCGCCCACCAATTATTTGTCGGACCTGCTTCATCTTTTGTTTTCGTACAAATAAAAGTTCTGCTTTCCGTTCTTGCAACGTCGTTGGGATTTGTTCTTCTAAGGTAACAGCCCGGCAATTTTTCTTGATTTAACTGAATAATCTCTCCTTTTTCACAAGCCTCTTCCCTCAAATTGTTCAGCTGTTCCTCAGAACCGTCAATCCAAACAACATTTTCCGGATTAACAATTTCTTTTATTTTTTCTACCCATTTAAGTACAGAATTATTTGTTGTCATTAATTTTTCTCCTTCGAATAAATATTTAGTAATAAATACAAAATCAACTTGCGACATCATATGGTAACAAGCTTAATTTTAGTTATATTATAGCAAAGATGTTAAACTTTTGAAAATTTAATTTCAAATAATAAAACTCAAATTTAAATTACTTATTTTCAGTCTGAAAATTCATACATTAATTCACATATTAACATATAAATTTTCAAGTCGATTTTTGGTATTGACATTTTCAGCGGTTTATAAAATAATATTTATGTAATAAATATGTGTTCGTTGTACATTTTTAAGTGCTGAAATGCATTACAACTTTAGATTTAAAAATTTATCACAAAATTAATTTAAAATATCAGAAAGGCATTTTGTTGAACAGGCAGACTGCTTTGAATTGTGCCTAATATCAGTGTATGAAACGGCAGTTTGTTCAGGTTCTTAAAATACGGTGAGTTGTCCTATGAAATTTTTTAAATATATCGTACAAAGTGAAAATGGATTGCACGCAAGACCTGCAGGGTTACTCGTAAAAGCAGCTTCTGAATTTGAATCGAAAATTCAAATTTATAAAGGTGAAGACATAACAGAATCTGACGAAGAAACTTTAAAATCAGCAGATGCAAAAGGCTTATTTTCACTTATGGGCTTGAATTTGAAAAAAGGAGAAACATTCACTCTTGTTGCAAATGGCTCGGACGAAGAAAAAGCAACTTTAGAGCTTGAAAAGTTTATAAAAGAAGATTTACATCTATAAAAAATCACTCGAAAAGAGGCGTTTGCAAAAATGATTGTTTTAAAAGGAATCGGAGTATTTGCAGATATATCCTTCGGCACGCTTTTAATAAAAACAGACATTAACGAAGGTATCTCGAAAATACACGTAAATGATACCGAAAAAGAACTCCAAAGATATTATTTGGCCAAAAATTTAGCTTGCGAACAGATACGAAGTCTTTACGAGGAAGCTTTGCAAAAATTCGGAACATCGGAAGCTGATATTTTTGCAACACACGAGATGATGCTAAAAGACAAAGACTTCGAAAATACTGTTTTAGATATTATAAAAAATCAAAAACTGAATGCCGAATATGCTGTATTGCAAACATCTAAACAATTTTCAGAAATATTTCTAAATATGAACGATGAGTATATGAGAGAACGAGCCAACGACGTTAAAGATGTTTCCTGTCGCTTAATCAATTGTATACAGGGTAAAAAAGAGGTTCGTGAAAAAAATATCGAAAATTGCATTATAAGTGCAACGGATTTAACACCAAGCGAGGTTTCCGAGCTACACAAGCAGGGCGTAAAAGGTTTTGTTTTATCTGAAGGCTCTGCATGTTCGCATGCTTCAATAATTTCTAAAGTCCTGAAAATCCCGTCTGTAGTAGCTCTCGGAGAACAATTGAAACCGGAATATAATAATAAAAAAGTTATAGTCGACGGTATCTCAGGTGTTGTTTATATAGACCCTGACGAAATAACCATAAGAGAAATGTCAAAAAAGAAAGCTCAAAATGATGAACAAAAAAATCTTCTAAGTTCTTTGAAAGGTAAAGAAAATATCACAAAAGACGGAGTTAAAATAAACATATTTGCAAACTTAAACAGTCCCGAAGAAATAGATGAGGTGCTCCAGAACGATTCAGGAGGAATAGGACTGTTCAGAAGTGAGTTTTTATATTTAAATAGAAATTCGTTACCTACCGAAGATGAACAATTCGAAATTTATAAAGGCATCGTCCGAAAAATGGGCAGTAAAAAAGTAATAATAAGAACTATCGACATAGGTTCCGATAAAAGTGTAAATTATCTTAATTTATCGAAAGAAATTAATCCCGCTATGGGCTGTCGAGGAATTCGATTGTGTTTTGAACATCCAGAAATTTTTATAACTCAACTTTGTGCTATTTACAGAGCCTCTGTTTTCGGAAATATTTCAATCATGTTTCCAATGATAATATCCTTAGAAGAAGTATCGGAAATAAAAAAATATATTAAAGAAGCTAAAAATCGACTTAGCGAGCGGGGTATAGAATTAGATCGGAAGAGCACACGTCTGAACTCCAGTCACACGTATCAATCT
>CAMJYS010000060.1 GCA_946410005.1 uncultured Clostridia bacterium
CGAGATTGATACGTGTGACTGGAGTTCAGACGTGTGCTCTTCCGATCTCGTGCTTCTGACGACGCAAAAGCTTTAGCTTACATATTTATCGAATTATTAAAAATGGCAAAATCCATGCGTGGGATAACTGCTCTTGAACAAATTAACACTTCTCTTTCGGGAAGTGACACAAAAAAGTCCATTTCCCACCATATGACTATACTTGTAAAAAATAACATTGGATTGAAAAATTTATACAAATTAATTTCTATGGCGCACCTAAATTATTTTTACAAAAAGCCAAGAATACTCAAAAGCGAATTACTCAAATTACGTGAAGGATTAATTATCGGAAGTGCTTGCGAATCGGGAGAATTATTTAGAGCAATTGTTGGCGGCAGACCTTGGAACGATTTAGTTGAAATAGCTAAATTTTACGATTACTTAGAAATTCAGCCTATCGGGAATAATGAATTTATGATACGTGAAAACATCGTAAATTCGGTAGAGGATTTACAAGAGTTCAACAAAACCGTCGTAAAACTAGGCGAAGAATTAAAAATACCGGTTGTTGCTACCGGAGATGTGCATTTTTTAGACCCAAAAGACAGCGAATACAGAAAAATTTTAATGGCCGGACAAGGTTATGATGATGCGGACAATCAAGCGCCACTATATTTCAAAACCACTGCCGAAATGCTCGAAGAATTTTCTTATCTTGGAGCAGAAAAAGCTTACGAAGTTGTCGTTGAAAATACAAACAAAATTGCCGATAGCATAGACTATATATCCCCTATTCCACCCGGAGTTTTCCCGCCGTTTATTCCCGGCGCAGAAAAAGAACTTATAGACATAACTTGGTCAAGAGCCAAGAAAAAATACGGTGACCCACTTCCTGAAATCGTCAAAAAACGATTAGACAAAGAACTTGGCTCAATAACCAAACACGGATTTTCTGTGCTTTATATGGTCGCACAAAAACTTGTTGCCGACTCCGAAAAACACGGCTATTTAGTCGGTTCAAGAGGTTCGGTTGGCTCATCGTTTGTCGCAACAATGTCGGGAATTTCGGAAGTAAATCCGCTTTGTCCGCACTATTTATGCCCAAAATGTCAGTACAGCGAATTTATAAACGACGGAAGTTATGGTTCCGGATTTGACTTGCCTGAAAAAAATTGTCCTAATTGCGGTGAATTTTTAGGACGAGATGGGCATGATATACCATTTGAAACGTTTTTGGGATTCGACGGAGATAAAACTCCTGATATCGACTTGAATTTTTCGGGAGAATATCAAAATGATGCCCACAGATATACCGAAACTCTGTTTGGTAAAGATAACGTTTTTAAAGCCGGAACAATCGGAACTATAGCAACAAAAACAGGAATCGGATTTACGAAAAAGTTTGCAGAAGAACGAGGTATAACTTTAAATAAACCCGAAACGTTAAGATTGGCGACAGGTTGCACCGGAGTAAAACGCACTACGGGGCAACATCCGGGTGGAATGGTCGTTGTCCCTCAAGGAAAAGAAATTTACGACTTTTGCCCCGTTCAAAGACCTGCAAACGACCAAACCTCAGACAATATTACAACGCATTTCGACTTTCATGCAATACACGACACTATTTGTAAATTAGACGAACTTGGACACGACGTCCCGACGATTTATAAATATTTGGAAGATTATACAGGCGTAAAAATATCCAGCGTTTCGATGAGTGACCCAAAAGTTATGTCTTTGTTCACTTCTACCGAAGCACTTGGCATAAAACCGGAAGACATAGAATCTCAAACAGGGACATTTTCTATGCCTGAAGTCGGTACATCGTTCGTTCGACAAATGCTTATAGATTGTCAGCCGAAAACATTCTCTGATTTATTGCAGGTTTCGGGATTATCTCACGGAACAGACGTTTGGCACGGAAATGCTCACGAATTAATTCAAAAAGGAATTTGCACAATTTCGGAAGTTATCGGTACACGTGATAACATCATGGTATATCTGATGCACAAAGGTGTAGAACCCAAAATGGCGTTTAAAATAATGGAAATCGTTCGTAAAGGAAAAGCGACAAAACTTTTGACCGAAGAACATTTGCAAGAAATGAAAAATCATGGCGTTCCGGATTGGTACATAGATTCGTGCATGAAAATCAAATATATGTTCCCGAAAGCTCACGCTGCGGCATATATGATTTCTACGCTAAAATTAGGCTGGTATAAGGTTTATTATCCAACAGAATATTATGCAGCATATTTTACCGTTCGTGGCGAAGATTTTGACGGATTAATCGTAACAAAAGGTCGAGAAGAAGTTCGCAGAAAAATGGCAGAAATAACCGCAAAAGGCAAAGAAGCAAGCGCAAAAGAAAATGCGGCTTATACAACTTTTCAAATTGTCAATGAAATGCTAGCGCGCGGAATAGAGGTTTTGCCTGTCGATTTATATAAGTCCGACGCACGGAAATATTTAGTCGAAGACGGAAAAATAAGACTGCCTTTTGCGTCGCTTTCCGGCGTAGGAGAATCCGCCGCAAAAAATTTGCAAGACGCTAGAAAAGATGGGAAATATATTTCTGTCGATGATGTTCAAATCCGCTCGAAAGTAACCAAAGCCGTCATAGAAACATTGGAAGAAGCAGGCGTGTTAAAATCATTACCGAAAACCAATCAAATAACTTTTTTCTAAAACATTTAAAATCCACTTGACATTTAAATAGTTATATGATATAATTTAATTAAAAATTTACAAGGAGTAAAAACTTGGGTAATTCAGTTGTAAAATTAAACGACTCGGAATTAAACGAAATCTCCGGAGGTATTAGCGCAAAAAAGTAGGCTCTTACGCGATTAAAGGTTCATTCGCAGTTTTAACTGGTTTTGTTGGAAGTTGTATTGGCTGTGTGGAAACTACAGGTTTTATTGTAGATCATATCGGCAAAGATTTCGCTTTTATGTTATGTGTAGTTTGCCATGGAATAATATTTACAAAATTAGGTTGGGATTTCGGCAAAGAATTTGCAAAAAGCTAGGAATAGAAGAAAATTAGTCATATAAAATCTCTCATTGAATAATCAACGAGAGATTTTATTTTATTACTTATAAATTATTCTATTTTACATCTCTTTTGTAGAATGTGAATATACCAATTGCTGTAGTTGCAATTATACACACTCCGCACACTATTGAACCTAATATAATATCATCCTTGAGTATATCCATTGATGAAAATGTTTCCAAATAAGTTAATGGATTATATTTTGCAATGCTAAATTCTTCCACTTTAAGCAATTTTTTAACGCCAAGATCAATTATACTTTGCAAAATAGGATATAGCATTAATATTGAAACATTACATGCTATAGAACCGCCTGTTTGCCTTATCAAAAATGCCATCATTATGCAAAGAGATTGAATCGCCAAAACCGCAAATAATGAAAGTCCTATCATTCTACCCATATCTAAATACATTTCACGAGTAATTTCACCCGTACCCCAAAACCATGCTCCAAGTGAAAAGCAAGTAATATAACACAAACCTATATAAGAAATTACAATAAACAACGCTATTATAAATTTAGAAAAATATACTTCCCACTTACGTTTTCCGCTGGAAATTATATTCTTAATTGTTCCAAACGAAAATTCATTAGGTATAAACATTGATATCATAATTACCGTAAGCAAAACGGTATCAATAGAAACAGCAGATTTCAAAGCTGTTATCGCATTATACCCAAGTTCATTCGCTGTAATTTCCAATCCATAAGAGGTGTACATTTCTATTTGAGAATTTATTTGATTATTAGTAACGACTATTCCCAAAGCAGACAACAATGCCGCTATTATAGCACAAATATAGAATGCCTTTGTACGTAAAATTTTATAAAAATCAGATCTTATTAAATTAAACATTTGAATTTCCTCCTTCCATCAATTTAATGAAATAATTTTCGTAATCTCCTTCAATCTTTCCGAAAGATTGAATTATAATTTCATTTTCTTCCAAAACAGAATTTATTTCTAAAACTTTATCAATATTTTCATAAACTTTTATATCATTACCAAGAACTTCACAATCAGAAATTCCAAGATTTTCATTAAGTACTTGAACTGCTTTTTCCGGATCATTTACGGATATTCTAAGCGAAGGTCTAACTCTGGTTTTTAATTCTTCAGCCGTAAACTGATCAACCAATTCGCCTTTAGATATTATTCCGTAAGCCGTAGACATTTTAGCAAGTTCGCCCAAAATATGACTGGAAATCAAAATAGTAATTCCTAATTCTTTATTAAGTTTTAAAATTAATTCTCTTACATCTTTTATTCCGGAAGGGTCAAGACCATTTATAGGTTCGTCAAGAATTAAAAATTCCGGATCCCCGACAAGTGCCAAACCAATTGCCAAGCGTTGCTTCATACCAAGAGAGAAATTTTTAGCACGTTTTTTACCCACTCCGCCTAATCCGACTATTTCTAAAATATCTTCCGTAACTTTTTTATCGGTTACACCTTTTAAAATGCGTTGAGCTTCAATGTTTTGTTTTGCACTTAAATAAGGATATATCGCAGGATTTTCTATAACCGTACCGATTCTCTTTCTTCCTTCGGCCAAGCTCTTACAATCGAAAAGTTCCATTTTTCCTGATTTAGGTCTACAAAGACCTGCTACCATTTTAATTGTTGTTGTTTTTCCGGCCCCGTTTTTTCCTATAAAACCATAAATGTCACCTTTGCGAATTTTAATGTTTAAATCTTTTACTACAAACTTTCTGCCGTATTTTTTAGTAAGACCTTCTGTCTGTAATACAAATTCTACATCGCTCATAGACATCCTCCTTTTGTAAATTTAATTATAAAAACCAACTTTCACTACTTATTCTATAACAGTTATCTATGGTAGTCAAGAATATTTTAACAAAAATTTGCGATAAAAATTTACGAATATTTATTGGTAGAAAAATTAGAATAAAGTTCTTTAATCATCTTAAACGCAATCGGGCCGGCAGTTTTTAGACCAAATCCACCGTTTTCTACCATCACAACAAATGCTATAGGAAAAGTTTTATCGTACGAAAATCCAACCATCCAACTGTGTGGCTCTTTTTCTTCTCCTACTTCTGCCGTACCTGTTTTAGCACAGATCGGAAGAGCGTCGTGTAGGGAAAGAGTGTAGATCTCGGTGG
>CAMJYS010000061.1 GCA_946410005.1 uncultured Clostridia bacterium
GAAGGAAATGCTTTATTTTATAGAAAAAGTTTTTATTATTTTGGTCTTTTTACATATATACAATCTATAAAAGATATTAAAGTCTTCGGCTTAAAGCAATTTATAATGAATAGTAGGAAGTCCACTTTTCGTGATTATATTGAAAAGTGGAAAAAGTTTTATAATAATGAATTGCTTAAAAAAATTTGTTCTGATATCTTACTCTGTTTATGCGTATTCGGTTCTATTCTACTAGTTATCTT
Source organism: uncultured Clostridia bacterium (assembly GCA_946410005.1). Classification (GTDB taxonomy): domain Bacteria; phylum Bacillota; class Clostridia; order Oscillospirales; family Acutalibacteraceae; genus UMGS1491. The sequence goes on from CAMJYS010000061.1 coordinate 243, forward strand.
TGAAGTAGTGCAAAAAAAATATTCGATATCAGATTTTGTATTTTTTGTTGGTATGATAGTTTCTTTTAAGGATGTAGCCAATATGTTTGTATCGACAGCTTCCAGAAATTATAAATGTATTGCTTTTGCCAACAAATTGCTTGTTTTTTTGAATGATAACAATGAATTAAACAGTGGAAATAACAAGGTAGTAGATAACAATAATCATACTTTAGAGTTTAAAAATGTGTATTTTAAATATCCTTATTCAAAAAGATTTGCTTTAAAAAATATAAATTTTACGATTTCGATTGGTGAAAAAATTGCGTTAGTAGGTCAAAACGGTTGTGGTAAAACTACGATAATTAATCTTATTTTACGGTTGTATGAACCAGTTGAAGGTGAAATTTTATTGGACGGTACCAATATCAAAGATTATGATTATCAAGAGTATTTAAAAATATTTTCATTAGTTTTTCAAGACTATCAGCAGTATTCTTTTAAGCTTGCTGATTATGTTTCATCTGGTTCTGTTCAAAGTCCGGAAAATTTATTAAAAATAAAACAGGCAGCCGTAATGACGACAGCTAACAAGTTTATTGAAAAAACTCCTCTAAGTTGGGAAAGCAATTTGACTACTCGCTTTGATAAAAACGGTTTAGAACTTTCAGGGGGGCAATGGCAGAAATTGGCAGTGGCGCGTGCATTTTATTCTGAAGCGCCTGTGCTGATATTTGATGAACCTACTTCTGCTATGGATGCTATCTCAGAGTCTCATATATATGAGGCTATAGAAAATATAGGAGAAGACAAAACTGTTATTTTTATTTCTCACAGAATGTATTCTTCAAAGATAGCTTCAAAAATAATTTATATGGAAAGCGGTGAAATAAAAAATATTGGTACACATGATGAATTGATGAAAGAAAGTTTAGGCTACAGAAACCTTTTTGAAGAACAGGCTAATAGATATTAATCAAAATTTTGAAATATAAAAAGGAGTATATTATGAAGTTAAAAAATATTTTTATTTATATTTTATGCGTAATGATTTTTGGGAGATTTTCAAATTATGTATCAGCATGCAAACTACCAAACGGAAAAGAAATGTGGTGGTTAGAAATATATTCCGGGGCTAATTGGCTCAAAACCGAAGATGGCAAAAATTGGTTAAATACAAATGATGGTGCCGATTGGTTACAAACTGAGAGTGGTTTAAGGTGGTTAGAAAATATTTCGAATTGTGAAAACAGAATTTTTGAAATAGACATGCACCAAGATATGGATGACGATATGCTATGTTATTATTATAGCGATTATTTTGTAAGTAAGGTTGATGAATATGGTTGTTGCGTGATAAGTTAGGAATATGTTTTAGAAGAACTCAAATATGAAAAACAAAGAGACAGAGCAAGTGTCTTTGAGTTTGAAAAAATTTATATGTGAAGTCGGTATTTACTTTTATATTCTGAGTAAATTTGTTAATTGATGAAAAAACAGCAAGGTAACCTTATACTTTCTTCATACAAACATTAAAAACTGTATGAAGAAAGTGAGAGGCCTTCTATTTTTATAGGGATTATAGTAAGTATAGAAATTGTTTTTTTACAGAATTGTTTGAATAGAGACTTTTTTAGTTGGATTAGATATGAGAGGATCTATATTGACGCGCAAAGCTGTTGACTTTTGTCGTAATATTAATTATAATATTATAAAAACAGACAATGGGGTGAGTATATGGATTATATTACTGAACTTACTGATATTTCGAAAGCACACGGTGGAATTATAGAATCAAGAATTGCGGCAGAACACGGCATTTCAAAGGCTATGCTTCACAAACTTGCTAAAGAAAATAAGATTCATAGAATTGTAAAAGGTCAGTATATTCTTCCGGACTATTTGCAAGATGAATTGTTAGCCATAAATAATCGTTCTAATAAAATTATATTTTCTCACGAAACAGCGTTATTTCTTCATGGTATTTCAGATAGAACTCCATTTGAACATACTGTAACTGCACCTTCTGGATGTATTCCTTCTAGATCAATTAAATCAGAATGTAAAATTTACTACATAAAAAAGGATTTATTTGACCTAGGCATGACAAAGTTAAAAACACCTGCTGGAAATAAAGTTCGAGCGTATGATTTAGAGCGTACGATTTGCGATATAGTTCGAAGTCGCAATAAACTCGGAACAGAAATATTTTTTTCAGCGCTAAAAATGTATGCCGCAGATTCACTAAGAGATTTAAACAAGCTTAGCGCATACGCAAAACAAATGCGTGTAGAAAAAGTATTGCGTCAGTATTTGGAGGTGCTTTTATGAGTGAAGTAATGAGTCTTAAAGCAAGAATTCGTAATATTGCAAAACATAAAAATATTCCCGCACAGGTAATTTTACAAAATTATATGCTTGAGCGTTTGCTGGTAAGATTATCGATTTCTGAATATAAAGATAAATTTGTAATAAAGGGCGGCATGCTGGTTGCGGCAATTGTTGGGCTAGATAATCGAGCAACTATGGATATGGATACAACTTTAAGGAATTTGCCGTTAACACCTGAATCTATCAGTAAAGCTTTAAAAAGCATTTGCTCGATTTCTTGTGATGATGGAGTTATATTTGAAGTTGGTAAAATTTTGCCTATTCGGGATGCTGATATTTACGGTGGATATCGCGTAATGCTTAGTGCTAAATTTGATACATTGCTGGTTCCTATGAGTATTGATGTTTCGACTGGAGATGTTATCACACCGCACGCGGTTCCGCATAAATTTTTTGAAATATTTGATAACGAAAAATCCTATAAATTATTGGCATACAATATTGAGACTATTCTTGCTGAAAAGGTGGAAACTATTTTACACCGAGGTGTATTTAATACTCGCCCAAGGGATTTTTATGATACTTATATACTTTCGACTACAAAAAACTTTGATAAGAATTTGTTTACTAAAGCGTTAGCTGCAACAGCTACTCACAGAGGTACGATAAAACAAATTAATAATATGTTGGAAATCATAAAGAGTATTGAGGATAGCTCAGAATTGAAAATAATGTGGGATAAGTATAGAAAGCAATTTGCTTATGCATCAAATATTGAGTATGATCAAATTATCGCTGTATTGAAAAATTTGATTGGTTGATAAATTGTTAGCAAAACACAATATATTAAACGATATATCGAGAATTATCGTTCAAAACAAACAATAAAATATATGGTTGCATACATTCGCACGGAAAGCAAAATAGCGTGCGGTTGTATTAATACATGAGTTATTAGACAAAATAATCCGCATAAACATTGGGTTTGTGCGGATTTTCTATTTGCTCGAATTTTTTAAAATTTCAAAAGTGTCAACAAAACTGTCAACTTTTATAAAAAAATTTTTATTGTAAGTGTTGTTCCGAAAGGCAATCGCTTGGTGTATTCTTTAAGTTATAACTTTATAAGTACTTCTTTGAAGAATAAATATATCAGTTCGCAAGTAGCTTTGTGTGCAATACCGACTTCTTCTATATCGATTTCTTTGTATTTATCACTTTTATATTTATTGTCAAAATTATTTTTACAAGTAACGGCATTAGCTACAGCGATATTTTCTAATTGTATATCATTGTTTCTAAAATCAAAATCTTTGTATTTTTCAATTAATTTTTCAAAATTATTTTCTAAATATGTATCAACTGATTTCTCATATGATGTGTGTCTCATAGTTATAAAATGCCAATTATTATCTCTCCAAGTCATTTCGTGAGCTATACAACACATATCTTGTAAATAATGAATTGCACAACCTAAATGTTCTATTGCTTCTACTTGTTTACAACTACCCCAAAACATTAGTGCTTTATTATACTCATCTATCATAGATATAAACGCATTAGAGTGTTCCCCATTATACATATCTTCTTCATAGAGTGCCGAAAAACTTTCATTAGGATTTATAAAATGTGACTTGTATAATACAAAAAGACTAGACCATGTTTTATCTGGATAATTGCAAGAGTTTAACAAATTTTCTTTTAGTTTTTCTCGTTTTTCTTCTGGAAATTTTTCTAGAAGCCTTGTATTCATAATTGCGCTTTTGGTTATTAACATATGACCTTTACCGCCAAAGGCGGAAATATTATTACCAAATGTAAACAACATCACTCCAAATAAAATTGATATATATTTCTTCATTCTTTTACACCCCTTTTTGTTACAGTAATACACATTTCCGTTTGCCAGTTAGTGTTAATTCCTGGAAATCGTGTAAATTTTTTTCTATTTTGTCTATAGGCAATGTGTTATATAAATTTTCATCTCTTATTCTTCTACAAACTGTTTGTTTAAATTCTTCTATTCCAACATAACCATTTTCTGTCACAGATGACATAATATAATTAGAACGTGCTTTATGCCCAACAACAAATCCTTCTAATTGTTCTACTAAGCAATCATATTGAGAATGTTGCATACCTTGTTCTATGCTTCTGTTTAATAAATCGGATTTAGTACCTAAAAGAATAAAGTATAGATTTTTTCTGTAATCGTTATATTTTAAAATTTGATTGTACCATTCAACTATATTTTTATCCACTATACTATTTTCATATGTATAATACGCACCTTCTCTTTCTAAAGAAGTTCCATCAATTGTTATTACTACAAAAAAGGCCTTTTTTGTTAATTTGCTTTTTACTTGCTCCGCTACTTCTTGGAATCCTGATGTATCATACATCATAAGTCTTAAATTTTGCTTTTCAGTTTCATCGTAAGTAATATCTTTTGACACGCATATAGTATCTGATGTATCGCCTTGATTTACGCAAATATCCGCAAAAAGTTTACCTTCTAAAGCTTTTCTAAAAAATGTTTTTCCGCTGCTTTTTTCACCAACAAAAACAATATTTACTAT
>CAMJYS010000062.1 GCA_946410005.1 uncultured Clostridia bacterium
CACCAAAAAGTGAACAAATTTCCCGAAAAGCTCTGTCCGTTACTCCTGCCATTGGTGCCAATGACGCAAATTTATTAATTTCTATGTTACCTATTTTCATTAAAAATCAAAATCCTTCAAATTAATTTACAAAACTTATTTTAACATACAAAAGAATGAGATATAATAGAATTTAATAAACTAATATTTTTTAGATTGGAGATCTTAAAATTGACAAGTTTTTCAAAACGAACATGGTCAGAAATTGATTTAAATGCAGTGGAATATAATTTTAGAAATATAAAGAATAAACTTTCGAAAAACACTAAAATTTTATGCGTTCTAAAAGCTGATGCATATGGTCACGGAGCTGAATTTTTAGTAAAAGAATATGAAAAATTAGGCGCTGATTGGTATGGAGTTTCAAATATAGACGAAGCTGTTCAACTTAGAAATGCAGGCGCTAAAAAACCTATCTTAATTTTCGGATATACCAACCCTGAAATGGTTGAAACACTTAATAAATATGATATTTCTCAAGCTGTTTTTTCACTTCAATATGCAAAAAAATTATCTGAAATTTGTGAGAAAACAGGTTCTAAAATAAAAATACATATTAAAGTAGATACAGGAATGAGCCGAATCGGATTTTTCTGCCAGAGCGAAGAATCAATAAACAATTCCGCAAAAGAAATAAAACAATTGAAAAATTTAAAGAACTTAGAAATAGAAGGTATATTTACTCATTTTTCAGTATCTGACGATATGACAAACAATACAGAATATACTCTGAAACAATATAGTAACTTTTGTTCTATAATTAAGAAAATCGAAAACGAAGGAATAAACATTCCCATAAAACATTGTTGCAACAGCGGTGGCATTATAAGTTGCCCCGAGATGCACATGGATATGGTCAGAGCCGGCGTTATTTTATATGGACTATATCCATCGGAAGAAGTTAAAGATAAAATAGACTTAAAGCCGGCAATGCAATTAAAAACCGTTGTATCACAAGTAAAAGAAATTCCAGAAAATACTAGTGTGAGTTATGGTCGGACTTTTGTTTCAAATAAAAAAATGAAAATAGCTTCAGTTTCGATAGGCTATGCAGACGGCTACTCTTTAAAATTTTCCAATACCGCTGAACTTTTAATTCATGGAAAACGTGCCAAAATCGTAGGACGAGTTTGCATGGACCAATTAATGATAGATATAACTAACATCGAAAATGTAAAAGAAGGAGATGAAGTTACAATCTTTGGAACAGATAATCCACAAAGTATTTCAGTCGATGAACTTGCTAAAATCGCCGGAACGATAAATTATGAAATCGTTTGCTTGATAGGTAAACGTGTTCCTAGAATATATATCAAAGATGGCAAAATAAAAGGAAAAATAAGTTTAGTATAGTAAAAAAAATTATTCAAATTTAAAAAATTAAATATATAATTTAGTTTTTTGCACATTTTCCACAATTTTTTCAACATTTTATTTCTGTATACAAAAACAAAAAATTAAATTACCGTTTTAAATCAAAAGTTTAACAAAAATATTGATATAAATGCTTTTTTATTATACAATATATCTAGAGAGGTGAGCTTTTATAAAAATAGATAACAATGAGATATATTTGCAAGCAGTTACTTCTAATTGGCAACAAGTGTATAACTTTTTAAACCAAAACATGCGGAATACAGGTATTAACTACAAATTAACGTCAAAAATTTTGCTTGCATCGGAAGAAATATTTGTAAATATTGCATCTTACGCCTATCCAAAATCACTCGGAAATGTAAATATAAAATATGATTACAATCCTAATGATTTTAAAGTAGGAATTCAGTTTATCGACGAAGGAACGCCATTTGACCCTACGAGTTTTTTGAATTTTAATACGAGCAAAGACATTTCAGAGCGTAGAATTGGCGGTTTGGGAATATTTATGGTAAAAAAAACTATGGATACAATGGAATATTTTTATGAAAGCGGAAAAAATAATCTCATCATTTCTAAAATAATAAATTCGGAGGTATTGAGCTATGGAAATAAATAAAATCATAGAAAATAATATTTGCACATTAGAAATATCAGGACGAATTGACACTCAAACATCAATAGAATTCCAAAAAGTATTGGATGAAATACTAAAAGCCAGTATCATAAATATAACTTTGGACTTTAAAAATGTTGAATATATGAGCAGCGCAGGGCTTAGAACTATTTTATACGCACAAAAGAAAATTAACTCTATGACAGCTGATATTTCCGAAAATGAAAATATTATTAAAAGCAGCGATAAAAAAGACAATAATGTCGGCGAAAAAACTCCTAAACTTAATGTTATAAACGTAAATGATGAAGTTTATGAAGTCTTCGAAATGACCGGTTTTACCGATTTTGTAAACGTAAAAAAATAGTTCAATACGATTTTCACTCCTATAAATTTTCGATTTATTTATACAAAATTTGAATAATATATCAAAAAGTGAGATTATATACATAATCGTATTATTTATTGGTAGGAGAAAATTATTTTGAATTATAAATTAGATTTAGGAAAGCTAAATAATATTTTTATAGCGCCGACAGAATTGATAGATAACTATATAAACAAAGCGACTTTTGAACAAATAAAACTCGCTCTGTATTTTTTTCGTCATAGCGGAATTTATCTCACGATTGATAAAATTTCCGACGACTTAAAAATCTCAAAAAATATTATTGAATCAGGAATATCATTTTGGGAAAAAGAAGGATTTAATTTCGAGGTTTCTGATAAATTTCAAAATGCCACTATTTTTTCGAATGAATTAAAAAACAGTGTCAACGAAAGCACTATAAAAAATACATTTGTAAAAACAACTCAGAAATTAGATAGAGCTTACATTTTTAAAAGAATGCAGAGCTCTGATGATATAAAACTTTTAATGCAAGAAGCGGAAGCAATATTATCAAGACCGCTTTCCTGTAACGACCAGTCTACATTACTCAAGCTTCACGATAGCGACGGATTGCCTATTGACGTGATTTTAATGTTACTTCAATATTCTGTCGGTGCAGGAAAAATTGGCATAAAATACATAGAAAAAGTCGGAGAAGTTTGGGGCAAAGAAAACGTAGACACAATTGAAAAAGCTGAGAAAAAAATAATTTTGCTTAATAAAACTAACCTATCTTGGAAGAGATTTGAAAATATTATCGAAATTTCTCATAGAGCTCCGACAAAAAAAGAAGAAGAAGCTGTATATCGTTGGTTTGAAGAGTGGTATTTCGATGACGATTTAATCAGAGAGGCATACGACCGCTGCGTTGACGCTAATGGCAAGTATATACTGAAATACATGGATAGCATAATAAAGCGTTGGCACGACGAAAATATTACGACGTTAGGACAAGCTATGTTAGAATTGCAAAATAGAAAAAATGCCAAACGCTTTAATAATCAGCAACCAAGTTCGCCGTCGTATAATATCGATGAATACGAAAAATATAATATATTCGATTATTTAGATCAGTAAAAGGATGTACTTTAAATGGGTTATAGCAAAGAAATTTACGACAAAGTTCAAAAAGAACTTTATGATATAAAAATGGAAGCGGTTGATGAATTAAATCGCAAAAAAGATATTTTATACAATAGATTTCCGGAGGCCGCTGAAATCGAAAAACAACTTTCCGCAACCGCTATTAAGGCCGCTAGAGCGGTTATTTCTGGCGCAAATTCGAAAGATGAACTACTCAAACTCAGGCAGACGACTAAAAATTTGCGCGAAAGATTAAATCAGATATTAAAAAGCGTAAATCTGCCGGAAGATTATTTAGAGTTGAATTATCGCTGTAAAAAATGTTCCGACGAAGGATATGTCGACGGAATAATGTGCGATTGCATGAAAAAAATGATGAAAAAAGAAGTGTATAATCAGCTGAATAAAATGTCGCCGCTGGAACTTTCATCGTTCGAGAATTTTTCGCTGGATTTTTATTCCGATACTCCTCAGCCGAATAGTGAATTAACTCCCAAAAAACGTATGGCTAAAATTTTAGAATTTTGCAAAAAATACGCAAGTCAGTTCAAAAAAAATTCGCCGAGTTTATTAATGACAGGTAGCACAGGACTCGGTAAAACGCATTTGTCGCTTGCAATAGCTAAAGAAGTAATAGAGAAAGGTTTCGGAGTAATTTATGGTTCGGCACAAAATATCATTTCCAAAATGGAAAAAGAAAAATTCAGAGGATATCAAAACTCCTCTGACGAAACGGAAAGACACTATATAGACTGCGATTTGTTAATAATAGACGATTTGGGGACGGAATATTTAACGTCGTTTTCGAGTGCTGCGATATATAATATAGTCAACTCAAGAATAATGATGAATAAACCTACGATTATCAGTACAAATCTTTCTATGAAAGACCTTGAAAAAATTTACAGCCAGCGAATGGTTTCAAGAATTATCGGTAATAATATTCGTTTAGAATTTCTAGGCTCTGATATCCGCCAAAAAATAATGTTTCAAAAAAACAAATAGCCCAGTTTCCTGAGCTATTATTTTTTCTGAATTTTAAGGTTATTTAAGTTTATCTACGTCAGTATAAGTAAACGCTACAGCATTAGTATAAATGTTATCTCTTATATCGTCATAGTTAACTTGAGTTACACGGCTGTCGTTATATTCGTACCATTCTTTGTCTTTTGCGTTAAATTTATATGAATAATAATGACCGCCGTTACAACTTTTGCCGCTATGTATAATAATACCTGTTAATTTATATTTTTTGTTTTTCCCCGGTTCGTTTATATTTTTGCTTGTCAATAGATCGGAAGAGCGTCGTGTAGGGAAAGAGTGTAGATCTCGGTGGTCG
>CAMJYS010000063.1 GCA_946410005.1 uncultured Clostridia bacterium
AAAATCATTATATTAAACAAAACTATTCCAGCACTAAAAGCTATAACCTGAGTATAAACTTCTTTTATATCTGAACAACACGCCGTCATAATTCCTATTCCGCTAAGAAAAATCCCAAGTGTTTCCAGTTCAAAATTAACTCGTCTAAATCCAAAATCGGTAATTAAAAAACTTAACCAAGAAATTCCGGAAATAAATAAAAAAGTAAGCATCGGGAGATTATTAAATGTTTCTTGTGCAAAACACGCACTAAGAGCAGCTAAAAACTGAAAAATTGTTATAAATATTAAAAGTGAAAATGACGAATATGATTTATGTACTTGTTTTTTAATTTTATTTTTTAGACTAGGCGTATTTAAATCGTCAGCTCTTATAAGCTCATATTCCATATTACCTATTTCAATTACATCGCCCAAAAGTACTTTTTCTTGGCATTTTACTAATTTACCATTTAAATATACACCGGCTTTTGAATTTGTATCGGCAATTATCCAGCCTTCTTCTCGCCTATATAAAACCGCATGACTTCTTGAAGCAGTCGGACTGTCGACAACTATATCACAATGTTTATCCCTGCCGAAAGAGTTTTCCCAATATGTTATCGGTATTTTTTCACCTGTACTTTTATTTTTTAAAGCAATCAAAGCCCGTACAGGGCTTATACTTTCAAAAAGAGATTTAAAACAACAATATATTATCAAAATTCCCATAAACGGTAAAATAAGCTGTATTGAATACAGCAATACCGAAAATATCATACTCAAATCAAATTTTCTCCTTAAATTATCTTTTGCTTTTCTTCTTGAACAAAAATGACTTTACTGACCCATATAAATCTTTAAATTCCTCAGTTTTATAAAATATAATTATATTCAAAATATTCGGTAACAATAAACAAATCGAAAAATTTATAATTATTTTTAAGATTAACATCACTGTCATCTGCGAAATACCTATATGTGATGAAATCAACAAAACAACTACGCTCGTCATTGATATCTTTTTATTCAAGATATCACAAATAAAATATGCGATTGTACAGTATATTAAAGTTAGAAATAAATATAAAACAAATCTGTAATGATAAGATTTAACTTTTTGATTAAAAACATCTCTGTAAACAATATAAGGCTGTCCCCAATATGACGTTGCCAACACTCCAATAATATTCCCCGCCATAATTCCTGAGATACCGAAAGGTTTTGCTAAAATCCAAGAAAAAATAAAAGTAATAATCACTCCAATCACAACCAGATATTTATCTTGGTCATATATTCCGGCGCTAACTTTTGCCATACCTATTGACTGTCTCATTCCAAAAATGTAAAGATAAGCCGCTATTGAAATCGTTATACTTAAATTAAACGCAGAACCTACGCCTGTCCATAAATTTATAAAAGGAGTTGCCAAACACAAAAATGATGTGGCGGCAAATGAGTATATTAAAAAGTTTAGAAAATATATTGTGTTATATTTTTTAAAAACTTTATCTAAACTATTCGTACTGAAATAATTACCAAAGCTCGAAGAAATTCCACTAAATATTTCGTTTGTTGTCATAAAAATAGCTGTAACTATCAACGTATAATTACCGTAAATTCCGTTTTCGGTTAAACTTATCAAATAAGTAATTATCAATCCGGAACTTACAGTCGTTCCTAAACTAGAAAATTTATGAAGAAAAAGTGCCTTCATGTTTTTAAAAAAATCTTTCTTTTCTATATCAGGGAGACGACTTTTAGTTTTTAGATTTATATTCTGATATTTACGATCAAAATTATATGAAATTATGAAATTTTCTATCAGTTTGGATATAATTCTACAAATAATGTAAAGTTCAAAAGACAATGTGATTTTTAAAACTATAATCTGAAAAGCAAACATTGCAATTTGTGCAATAACATGAGCGATATTATTTACATAACTTTTTTGGTCTGCAATAAACATCGTTCTTTTGTAATAATAAAAATAGGAAGCAACCGCATCAGCTATGTATAAAACAAAAATTTCGTATAGTCGTATCTTAGGAATCGTACTGTTTATTGGACTTATTGCAAAATACATGGATATAAATCCAAGCACAAGTATTGTTAAAGAAATTACCGCATAGCATTTTTTTAAGAAACACAAAACAACCGATATTTGTTCCCAGTCTTTTTCTACAATCGGTTTATAAAGTTTATATACTATGCTTACTCCTAATCCTAATTCAACAATAGAGAGTGCTGATATAATATTTAAAAACGCACACTCTATTCCTACTATTTCAAGTCCTAATGTAGTTGCAAAAATTTGTCTTGTAACGAATGAGCCTATCATTATTACTAAATAAGACGTACAACTAACAGCTATATTTATAAACGAATTTTTTGTTCTCATAATTTTACATATCCTCTGAAGAAGATTTTCTAATCATAGACATTATATATCCTAAAAACAACCAAAATACAAATGAACCGACAGTTGTTATGAATAAAATCTCAGATACAAAAAATCCGGAAATAGCTATACATATAGTTGATATTACCATTGAATTTAGTAAAACATCTTTGACAACAAAGCATTTTTTGATGTAAAACATTACAATTTTAAAAGCTGATTTAATTAAAAACATTCCTAAAAAAACGGCTCCGCTTAAACCGGTATAAAGCAATGTAGCTACATAAAAATTATGTGCATCATATCCACGCTCAACTATAAAAGATTTAGGTAAAACTTCTTTTGCATAGATAAGCGCATTACGTGGAGAGGCGCCAAAAAGCCATGTGGTTTTGAAAATTCCCATGGCACTTGACCATATTCTAAATCTTAAATTTGAAATATCATTACTTTCAACAACGTCCGGTCTATCCATAGAAATGTGTCTTAAAATGAATTTACCGTTTTCTGTTTCATTAAAAGAATTTCCGAACAAACTTTCAAAAATCGGTGGTATATACGATAGCAACAATCTAGAATACTCAATGCAATAATGCACTACCGCACAAATTAACAGTGATGCTAATATTCTTAACGCTAAAAAGTGAATTTTGCTTTTTGGTTTAAGTTTATAACTATATACAAAACAAGAAAAGAAAACACAGAACATCAAACAAACTTCGCCGGTTCTGGACGCTCCTAAAACTATATATATATATTGAACTATGATATTTGAAACGCAAACAACTCGCATCCACTTTTTTTGTTCTTTATAATTAAGTATCGCAATAGAAAAAATTATAGTTAAAATCGAAACAACAGAAGCGTAGTTTGGGTCTGAAAACATTCCAAAAAGGCGATTTTCTATACAGCCCAACAGTATACGTGTTCCATGCATATAAGTAATACTTGTATATCCTACAAAAAACATGCCGATAGAAATTATTGCAAAAGTCATCCAAAAAGTAATCAGGATTTTTTGGAATAAAATTATAAGTTCACGAGTTTTTTCTTTTCCGCTAACTTCAGTAAACGGATACAAAAAAAATAAGCTAACTGCGATAGAAATTAAAGCTTTTAAGTTTTCTAAATACCCATATCTTACAAACATCAAACATGAAATCACGCAAGAGACAAAAAATAAAATCAACAAAACTATATTTTCTGTTTTCAATATATTTTTATTTTTTATAAAATCACTACCTATAAAAAACAGCGCGCCAGCTGATATTATAAAAAAAATAGTCCCATCCACTACATGCGGCATTACCCAATAAACACTCACGAATCTACACATTAGCATGACAGAAAAAAACAACGTCATTATATTTTTCGTTTTATCATAAGATTTTAGCAATCCCAAAACTATCACTCCTATTTTTCATATACTATAATTCATCTATAATTCTTTTCCATTTTTCTATAATCGCTGATTTTTTGAATTTATCAACATTTAGTTGTGAATTGGTTGAAAATTTCTTCCTTAAATCTGATTTATTAATTAATTCCGATATCTTTTTAGACATCATTCTTGTATTATAACATGGTATAAGATATCCGTCCACATTGTTAGAAATTATCTCAGACGGTCCCGCAACACAATCAAAACTTACTAATGGCAATGAGTTTGCTTTAGCTTCTAAAAGCACTAACGAAAAGCCCTCTCTATATGATGTTAATACAAAAATTCCATAGTTTTTATATTTATCATACATATTATCGGCTAATCCCATTAGTTTAACATTTTTCCCTAAATTTAATTCTTTTATTTTAGAATTTATTTTTTCAAACTCAGGGCCATCGCCAAAAATATGCCACTGCCACTCTTTGTGATTTTTAAACAATTCTTTTGCAACATCTACAAGCATATCAAAACCTTTTTCAGACGTAAATCTTCCGGAAGACAATATCAGTTTAGAATCCTCGTTGTAAACATTTTTAAAATTAAAAATACTGTCGTCTATAAAATTAGGAATTACCAAAATTTTATCTTCTTTTATTTTGAAATAGTCGATATACTCTTTTTTTGTAGACTCCGTCAGCACAACAGTTTTTTCGCTAAATATAGCTCCTATTCTCCTGAAAATAGTAGCTTTTTTATCGCTTAATTGATTACTGAGCGCACCATGATCGCAAAAAACAAATTTACTTTTTGTAAAAAATCTCAACGGCAGAACAATCGGCGGAATGTAATGTCCTTCCATAAAAATAATATCGAATTTTTCGTTTTTAAAAATAATTTTTAGCTCAGAAAATGATTTCAATATTATATTTTTTATTCTGTCGTTAGGGTTATTATTCAATTTATAAATTTTTATTTTGTCGGAAAATTCATAATGAGGTTCTTTATTCATATTACAAATAGAAATGATAGAAACAGAAGATCGGAAGAGCGTCGTGTAGGGAAAGAGTGTAGATCTCGGTG
>CAMJYS010000064.1 GCA_946410005.1 uncultured Clostridia bacterium
ATACAAATTTTTGTATACTTATATAAAAATCAAGAGCTTTAAATCCGCTGCCGATATGGCTTAAAATATATTTTTCGCAAATGTCGCAAAAAACTTTCTCTGTGTTTTCAGACATATCAAAGCTAAAAAGCTTATCAATTTCAGAATAAATCGTATGTCGCAGAGCTTTTAAAATAGATATAGAAACAACTTGTCCGTTTTGTTTTTCATATAATTTCAAGCATTCAGGGCAAACCATAATTCCGTGTTCAATAAAAAATATCATTTCTTCATTTTCGTATTTTTTACACCGCACGCATCCTGTTAAATCCGGCATATATCCGCACAAAGAACATCCTCTAAGTTCGAATATAGCTTTTAAAACGCTAGGACTTTTTTTGTTTTTCGACAGCAAATACAAAGTATTAAGTAGCAATCTTAAAAGCTCTGACGACCGTTCTTCTGACGGATGAAAAGCTGTACAAAGCTGGCAAAAATACTGCGAAAGCGCTAAATTATCTAGATTTTGTCGTATTGTCCAAAACAATTCGAGTATTTCAGCTTCCTCCACTATATAACTATTCTTCCCGACATAAAGATTAAACTTATAGTAAGCAAAAAGCTGGACTATCGAGGAATTTCTGCTCTTTAAATTTTTACCTCTGCGAACAATTGCCGAGATAATTCCTTTTGTATCCGTAAAAATTCTAACGATTTTGTCTTTTTCTTTTAAATCGTATTCTTGTATAACCAGTCCTTTTACTGTTATATTCATTTTTTAGCTCCCTAACGTTGTAACCGAATAGATTAGATGTTTTCTTTTATATATCCTAAATTATGCAAAATAGAGTCTTTATTTCTCCAATTTTCTTTTACTTTTACCCATAAATTTAGATTTATTTTTTCAGAGAGTATTTTTTCTAATTCTAATCTTGCGCTCGTGCCGACTTTTTTAATCATTTGGCCGTTTTTCCCAATTATTATGGATTTATGATTTTCTCTTTCACAATAAATTGTAGCTTCAATATTTGCGAAGTTTTCATTTTTTTGAAAAAATCTTTCAACAACTACTGCAATTCCGTGCGGAAGTTCTTTATCTAAATACCACAACAGTTTTTCTCTTATTATTTCGCAAACCAATGTCCTTTCTGTTTGGTCGGTTATGTCGTCTTCCGAAAAGAAAAAATCAGATGGTTTTGCGAGTTTTAGTAATTCTTCCATTAAATCGTTTTTTCCGTTTTGAGTTTTAGCGGAAATAGGGACAATAGCATCGTAGTTATAAAGTTTACTGTATTCCGACATAATTTCAATCAATTTTGTTTTGTCTTTTAGTAAATCTATTTTGTTTATCGCTAAGATAACAGGTGTTTTTAAATTTTCAAATTTTTTAATTAATTTTTTGTCATATTCGGTTATATTTTTAGATACATCAATTACATGTATACAAGCATCTATACCAGAAAAAGAACTGTAAATTTCTGAAATCATATAGTTACCCAAATGCGTTTTAGGATTATGTAGGCCGGGTGTGTCTATAAAAACTATTTGCGAATCATCAATAGTTAAAATACCTCTGATTTTATTTCGTGTAGTTTGAGGTTTAGAAGAAACAATAGAAACTTTTGAGTTTACCATCGCATTTATTAAAGAGGATTTTCCTACATTTGGAGTTCCTAATACCGATACAAACAGAGATTTAGTTTTTGGTGTTGTCGTTGCTTCCATTTAAATTACCGCCTTTTAGATGTTTTAAAGTAGTTATAAATTTTTTTATACGATTTTTTATTTCCGTAGAACCTATAGTTATGTATATAAAACTGAAAATACTAAACATACCGAAAAACAGTAGCATGATTGGATACTTTAAGAAAAATTTCAAAATATTTACATATCCTGATATATCATTAAAAAACAATATTGCTATTATTACCGAAAAAATTGCAGATATTAAAACAGCACCGGCAGCCATATCCTTTGCGATTTTTGCAATAATACTGTATTCATTTTTACAAATGTCAACTACGCTTTCAATTGCACTGTTGATGATTTCCGATACGATTACTAAAGCTCCTGTTAATAATAAAATTGCGTATTTTTCAATATTCAAATTGAAAAATACCGAAAAAAACATTACATAAACCAAAGCGACAGCATGAATTCTCATGTGTCGTTCGTTTTTAAGCGTATAAAATATTCCTCTTAAAGCACAACAGAAACCTTTTAAAAATTTGATTAGCATTATCTTTTATCCGATATGTAAGAAATTGCGTTTGAAAATCCGAGTAGCGAAAGTACACGTTCTTCACGGTCACGCATACGACGTTTTTCCAATCCTCCGTTTTTATGGTCATATCCAAGTAAGTGCAAAAGGCCATGTGCTACCAAGAAAGCGATTTCCCTACGCATTGTATGTCCGTAAAATTTACATTGCTCAACAACTTTTTCCATTGAAATTACAATATCACCCAAAATCTTGACATTTGTTTCAGGGTCTACTTCGAATGTTCCTGATTTTTCATTCATGGGGAAAGACAAAACATCAGTTGGAACATCTTTGTTTCTGTATTGCTTATTAAGACCTTGTATGTAAGCATTGTCGACTAATGTTACACTGATTTCTGCAGAGCCTTTAAACTCTTCCATTTTTAAAACAGCATTGCAACATCTTCTGATTAACATTCTTATGCCTGTGGGAACTTTTACTTCTTTTTGTCTGTCAACAATTATTACTTTTGTTCTATCTACCAATTTAATCTTCCTCTCTGCTGATATGAGTATATTAAATTATAAAGTTTGTATGTGTTAATTTTACAGTTATATAATTCATTTGCCAAGTACAACAGTAAACCTCATAAAATCGCACAAAATGGCAATGTGTATTGGAACCGGATATTTTATGCAAATGTTTTAAAATATAACACTACTATGCAAACATTTATTCAATATCTTACAATTATAAATTATAAATGATTTTTAATGACTTGTCAAATGTTTTTTTAACAAAAAATAAACGGTCGCATTTGAATTTTTTTGTGCAAAACGACCAATCGAATTCCTAAGATTTTTATTATTCAAAAAATATTTTTTCTTTTTTAGATATATTTTCTATACATGAAAAAGTAAAAGATATTTTATAATTTTCTTTTTCTTCCGAAATTTCTACCGATTCACTTAATATTTTTGTGTTTTTTAAATTTGATTTTTCATCATTAATGGCTAAATCTCGAGCTTGATTTATAGCTTCGTCGGGCGTCAATTTTCTGCTGTTAAATACTTTTTCACGCCAAATTTCTTTATATATTTTTATAGGAATATCTTTTCCGAGAAAGTTTAATGTTTTACACGAAAATTCAGGTTCAAAGCTGTCATTTATGCTACTCCAAAAATTAATTGATGGCAATTCAATTCCAAAAAATTTTATGCGATTTTTTTCAATGACTTTCCCTGTGTTTTTTTCTTCTGTGCAGTTTATAGGAATTTCTTTGGTTATTTTATTCGTAGTTTTTGCCAAGACTTTTGCATCGGCATTTACAAAATGACTTTCCAAATCTTGATTTTCACAAACTCCGCTTATAAGTAATTGTCCTTTTGTAACAGTATCTCCAACTTGTATAGCCGGCTCGCCTTGATATGTTTCAAATCTTATAATTTGACCATCTTTTGCGGAAATAATATTGCAGGGTTCGTTATCGTTTATTGTGAACTCAGGTTTGGTTAATTTCTCCTTTATCAATATATTTACACAGCTTCCGCTTAAATTAACCGAAAGCCATGAAATTTTATCTAATTTAGTCATAGCGATTTGCTCTATTATGGGAAAATCTATTTTATTTTTTAAACTGCCACTGGAAACTCCAAGTTCTTCGAAAACGCTTAATATTTCTTCTTCCGGTATAGTTTCATTTCCGAAAACTTTTATACTCCAAATATATGTCGAAAACATAAATAAAATAAATAAAAATAGGAATACGCCCGCTAAAATTCCCCATCGATTTTTATATTTTACTATATTAAACGGTAATCCTTTTTGATATTTAATACATATTACGGATCCTGAGTACTTTGCTAAATTTTTCAATTGATTATATTCACAGGCAATTACTTCTCCTGTAAGACATCCGATTTCGGTTTTTAAATTCCAAATATTGATTTTATTTTTACGTGTCAGATTAATAAATTTTTCCGAACACCCGCCGTATAGTTTGAATGAGGTATACCCCAAAAGCCACCTTATAGATTTTAAAAACAAAAAAACACCTCTGAGTATCATTTGCCGTGAAAAATAATTAATTAAAATTGACCGATGTAATGGTACCGCTTACGATTATACTGTCAAAAGATATGCATTTAACTTCCAAATTATTTCCGAAAAAAATTATTGTCATTTTTTTTGATTTTAATTTAACCATGTTTTCATCGTATTCTTCAATTGTCTTGAATCCTTCTATTATCGCTTCGTTGTTTCCTTTGAATTCTAAATTAATTGGGTTCAAAGCCTTCGCAATATGGGATGAAGAAAAATTTTGAAATAATTTTTTTTTATAATCGGAAAGTTTTTTATTTTTGAAATTCAAAATTATACGTCACCCTCTTTAATATTTTTATCTGGTTGAATTAATATGCATAATCAAAAATAAAAATAACATAGAAAGGATTATATATTTACAAATAACAGTATGAAAGAGGGAAAATTTTAATGACGCAAAAAGTTAATTATTTTGCTCGAAAAGTAAAAAATATTTCTATATTGATTTTTCTGATAATTGTGAGCATTATATTAATTTTATCGCCATCTATGACAAACAAATCCGTGAGATCGGAAGAGCACACGTCTGAACTCCAGTCACACGTATCAATC
>CAMJYS010000065.1 GCA_946410005.1 uncultured Clostridia bacterium
AGAACCTTGAAAACTTCATAGTGCAGAACCGGTCAAAGACGGAACACATTTCGATGGAGATTCTGTCTAAGATCAGTATAAGAGACAAACGATGTACAAATGATTTTCGAATCATACACTGTAATCGGATGTCCCTGTACAATTCTAAACACAAACAATAATGATTCGGAAACGAGTCGAGACGCGAACGCGTCATCTTAAATCAGGATTGATTTGAGCAGCGAAAGCTGAACAGATACTATTTTATAAAGAGTTTGATCCTGGCTCAGGATGAACGCTGGCGGCGTGCCTAATACATGCAAGTCGAGCGAGAATTTTTCAAATGACACTTCGGTTGATTTTGGAAAAGGACAGCGGCGGACGGGTGAGTAACGCGTAGGCAACCTGCCCCTGACAGAGGGATAGCCATTGGAAACGATGATTAAAACCTCATAACGCCGAAGGAACACATGTTTCATCGGCCAAAGATTTATCGGTCAGGGATGGGCCTGCGTCTGATTAACTAGTTGGTGAGGTAACGGCCCACCAAGGCGACGATCAGTAGCCGACCTGAGAGGGTGATCGGCCACATTGGAACTGAGACACGGTCCAAACTTCTACGGAAGGCAGCAGTAGGGAATCTTGCACAATGGGCGAAAGCCTGATGCAGCAACGCCGCGTGAAGGATGAAGGCCTTCGGGTTGTAAACTTCTGTTCCCGGGGACGAAGAAAGTGACGGTACCCGGGCAGCAAGCCCTCGCTATTCTTTTTTCGATTTCTTCCGCTTTTGCATTCAAAAGTCTAGCGTTTGCCAACTGTACGCCGTCTTTAAGGTCGATTTTTTCCCAAAAAATTTCATACTTTTCGTAAATTCCGTTTAGCCGCATCCACATATCGCAAATTTTTCTAATAACCGGGTTTAAAATTCTACGATATGCTTCTAATTCACTACTTAAAATTTCAGCTTGTTGAGTTGACATTGTTTCGGTTGTCGACCAATTTAGTCCGAGTAAAAACGGCGGTATTGATAACTTACTTATAATCTGCTCTAACATTTGTCTTACGGGAATTTGACTATCTAAAATTTGATTATCAGCCCCTATTACTTTTATCGAAACGTCACCAACTGCGATGAAATCGCTCGGACACGGACCGCTATGCATTGTCTTGCTCCATTCCGTTGCAATTTGGTGCGCTCTTTCTTTTGAGTATGCTCTTTCGCCGGCATCTTGTGGCGGCTTATATGTAACAGCAAATCTGATATTCCCTAATCTTTCCCAATTTATTCCAATACTGTTGTAAATTTTTAGAAGTATATTACTTACAAACGGCAAACCTTTCATTATTGAATCACCATAAATATGTCCGGGCTCGGGATTAAGCGTTGAAATTAAAACCAATTCCGGATATTTTATCAATTCTGTTTCTCCGTTTGACTTTCTTCGGTATATTTTCAAATCAAGCGGGTTATTGTCTGTTTTTAATTCGACATCAGAAAGCGATGCACTGTAAAGTGCGGAAATGTTTTCGCCAAATTCATCCAAAACTATTTCACCGACAGCCGTGCCGTATGTAAGAAGCTGATTTAAATGTGATAAAACAAAATTATTTACACCTTTGCCACATGCACCGACTTGTACATCGGAAATAAATTTGTTTATCTTTTCTTGAACATATTCATCCTCGCAAATTATCTTAAATTCTCCTGTCAGACGTAATATTTTCGATATTGCGGCATCTATAATCGGAACCGCTTCTTTCAAAACTTTATAAAGTTTTAGTTCCGAATTCGAACACGCTGTGCTTTTTTCTAAAATTTTAAACGGATAATCGTTCTTAACGATTGCCGGAGCAGTTTGTACCGATGCCAAACTGCTTTGTTTCTTATTTTTAAAAAATTTCAAAATAATCCTCCTTTTTATCTTTGTGCAGACAATGCAAAAAAATCATCGTCATCATCATGTGTCGCCATTATTGTAGTTACAAAATACCTTATATCATCCATAGCGTGGTCATTTTCTTTTATAGGTATATCCCGACTTTTGTTATCGTTCCATCTATAAAGAGAAAATTCTCGAATGCTGTTGACGCAGTTTTTACATATTTTTATATCACCTCGCTTTAATGCGGTAGAAACTTCTCTTATTCCGTCAATTACATTATTCTTTGCCGGAATAACATGTATTTTTCCATAACGCTTTATAAGCGTTATGAAACTCGCTGCGGAAGGGTCTACCGTCATATAAGATATTTTTCTTTTGCCGATTAAATCGCATATAAATTTGTAATGTTCTTCGTCTGTTCTCGATTGTCCTTCTGCTCTGGAATCATAATAATACTCGTCTATTCTGTACCAAGTATTTTCAATTTGTCCCCATAATCCACACGACGTAGGGTTGACTGTACCGTAATCACAAGAAAGTGCATATTTTGAAAAGCCGCATTTCGGAACGTCATAAAAAAGATGTGGCTGAGTCATATATGGATAAACAAGACCTTCAAGTGCAACCCATTTTCCCTCAATAAATCTTTGATAAAACGTTCCGCTATATAATCGCCTGTACCTATTTTTTAATTCAATCGAAAGCGACGGATTATCATCCATAGTAAAATGTAAGTAAAAAGCATTTCGCTCATCGGCTTTTAATATCCATTCTTTATAAAACCAATGTCCCGGATATTCCGGATTGCAGTTAAACCAAAATTTAGAATTCAAAACGGAGCATCTTGCAATCGCTTGTTCGACGAACGATTGCGGCATAAGAGCAACTTCGTCGAATAAAACTCCCGAAAGTGTCATGCCTTGGATTAACGAAGCGGAAGATTCATCTTTTCCTCCAAATAAATAAAATAAATTTTTTCTTCCGTCAAAAGATATTTCCAATACATTTTCGGAAAATCGACTTTTACACTTAAACCCTATTTTTTCAACAATCGGAATAATCGGCGTTACAACATTTCGCTTTAATGAACGAATTGTTTTTCCGCACAGTGCGAAAGCATGTCCGTTAAATTTATAAAAAGCCCATAAAATAAAAGAAATCGACATGCAAATCGTCTTACCGCTTCGAATAGAACCATCACAAATTATTGCATCAAAATTCTCGTATTTCGAGTTTTTTACCCACCAAGACATAGCTATCATTTGCTTTTTTGAAAAGGCTTTTAATTCCATCTATTCCTCCAAATTAATATTTTTGCCGTTATTTATATTTTCAACGCTTTTTTCCAAAGCTAAATAAAACGGTGTTTTGTCGTTATTATGATGATTGGAATCGATTTGCTCGAGTTTTTCTAAAGCACGTATTCTATCAAAAAATTTAATTTCCATAGCTCCGTCTTTCGGTTTTTTTATTTCCGAAATATTAAAAAGATCCATTTTGTTCAATTCTTGCGGATTTAAATTTTCTAAAAACAAAAGCTTTATACAATCGGATATACTTCCGAAAGCCAATCTCTCGTAACCTATTGTCGCTTTGTAAATCAAATCTTTTTTCTTTTCTTGAAAAAATTTTTCTATCATATCGGAAATTTCTTTTTTGGCTAAAAGTTCTTCGCCTTTTTTCTCCGGAACAATAACATATCCGGAATTTATAGCAGCTTCTTTGGAGTTACCTGTTTTTACATATTGATAGCAAAACATAATTTCCTTTTTGGAAAGCATGTTCATAACCTTTCTTTTCATTAATGTCAATTCCTCCTCAAAAATATTCAAAAGCATTTCTATAAATCCTCCAAAAAACCTATAATTTTGCATAAATCGATGCAACATAAAAAATTTTTTTAAAATAACTATTCTTTTCTACATTGAGTATAAATGAAAAATAGTTATACAATATTTTAAAAATATCGCACATATATAATTAAATATAAATTAATTCCATATAATATCTAGATTTATAGATATCATACGGAATATTTTTTCGATAAATTTAATTTTTCCCCGAAACTATTGTTCAGAGTTCATTCCAACAGTGGATTTTATTGTAGATTGAATATTTTCAGCCACACCTTTTGCACTGTTTATCATTTTTCGAGCTTTACACTGTAACCATCTGTCATGGTCATAAAAATACATAATTACCATACCGGCTGCAGTCCCTATTATCATTCCTGCCATTATCAATTTTAAAATGCCACAAATTTTACTACATCCGCAATTATTTTTAGCGCAATCACAAACTCCCGAACACATAAAAAATTCCTCCTTAAAAAATATTTTAGTCTCTAAAGTCTCGCCCAATTACATTATTACCAGAAATCATAAAAATATTTATTTTATAAATTATTCATATAATACTTAGCAAAATATTTTTATTAATTATATAATATATATGAAAATATCAATTTTAAGGAGGAATTGCTCATGAAAGAACAAATTTTAGCAAAGCTCAAAGAGGAGAAATTCGTTGAAAAGCTCTTTGTATGTGAATCAGTTGAACAGGTTAAAGACTTTTTCAAAGATTCAGGAGTCGAAATTACAAAAGAAGAAGCTCAAGAAGTTATCGACGGGATGGTAATGCTTTCTCAAAAAATGTTATCACTTTCCGGCATTGCTAAAAACAAATAGATATGATAAAATGAAGAATATGGAAGATAAAAAAACATGTCCGAAATGCGGACGAGAGGAAAAAGTAAAAAACGGATTTAATAGAGGAAAG
>CAMJYS010000066.1 GCA_946410005.1 uncultured Clostridia bacterium
ATTCCGATAATTGTTAAAAGCCAACTGTATTTTATCATTATAAACAGATATGCAAACATAGATATTATTCCGCTAAACATAGGAGCAATTTTTTGAATAAGAGTTAACGCTATATTCGAAGTCGATTCTTGTCTTGACACTACATCGGCAACATTTCTTTGTGAGAAAAATTCAAGAGGCAATCTTAAAACATGCCACATAAAATTAGAGCTCGACGTAACTGCAAATTTTCCCTCTATTTTTAACCAATATATCGAGCGAATTATTCCGACCAAAATTTGTATTAAAAGTATTACGCCCAAAATCCCTAAAAACGGATATAGCCAAGCTGTATTTTTACCCGCTAACAAGTTATCCGTAAATATACGCTGTGAAATTGGTGATGATATTGCTATTATATCGCCGACTATACTTACTATAACCGCTAAAACAAACGGCCAAAATGCACCTTTTAAACATCTTTTGGCAAATGTAAAAACGCTCTTTTGTTTTCCTTCCGGATGAAATTCCTTTCCGGGAGTCATAGTTATCGCTATACCGGTAAAAGACCTGTCAAATTCTTCTGCTGTAACAGTAACTTTGCCTCTCGCAGGGTCATTTAAATAAAATTTCCCGTGTTTTCTATCTATACCACATAAAACTACAAAGTGATTAAAATTCCAATGGATAATAAGCGGCAAAGTTAGTTCTCCGAGCATTTCGGGGTCAACTTTATAGCCGGATGAATCAAACCCATATGACCTTGCAGCGTTTAACATATTTTTTGCAACACTACCATCACGAGAGACACCGCAATCTGATCTAACTTGAGTTAACGGTATCCATTTTTTATAGTACGCAGCAATCATACAAACACACGCGGCGCCACATTCCAGCGCTTCCATTTGCATAATCACAGGTACTTTCAATCTTTTTCGCACAACAAAGCACCTCCTTCCCTATTTGTTGAAAGCTATTTCATAAGGTTTAGTTTCGTCTTTTATAATTTTAGCAACACATGTTGTTCCATCGGTAATTTCTATTTCATAACCTTTTGGGTTTGTCCAACTATCCAAACTTATTTCAATCTCTACAACATTTCCGCTTTGTGCCGCAAAAGATACCGCCGGAAAAACTAACTGCGGATTTTTAAATTTCTTTGTAAGATAGCTATTGGTTACTATTTCTGTACCAACCGACAAGACTTTGCCTTTTATATAACCATACTGCGTGTCGTTAACGTAGTCCGGAGTGACCTGAACGTCCATACCTTCTTTTAAAACTTTACTTGTTGAAATCGGAACATAGCAATAAAGTTTTGGAGTGTTATCCGACTGCACAACAACTGTTCCGTTTAGGACTTCCGTATTTGGTATTCCTCCAAAAAAAACCCAAGCAACTCCTGCTATTAATATCGCAAATATGCCCGCAAGTATGATTATCAAATTCGGATTTGTGACCTTGATATACTCGTTTAATTGCTCCGGAGATGATACCCTTTCGAGCGTACTTTTGCGAAACAAACTGTTTTCTTTTTCATCTTTTACCATAAAAAACCACCCTTTTATAAAAAGCATTTGTAATTTATAGATAAAAACCACAAATACAAAAGCTATATTTTTATTAATAATAACGCTAACAATTCCGCTGTGTCAAGCTGATTTCGATAAAAAATTAGCGACCATTATAAAACAAATGACCGCTGCAAAAATTAAACTTATTCTTTTGATTTTTTTATAACTTTTAGCCTTGAAAATTCTTCTCTTTCTTTTTCTTCAAGCGCATCGGTTATTGATTTTATAGTACTTTCAAATTTCGGTATCATAATATTTTTTAATGCATTTGCTCTTTTTTGAGTCTTTTTTATTGCGTTTGCTAAAACATAAACGCTTGTTTCTACTTCCGCAAGATTTACGGTTAACCTTCTAACTTCTCTAAAACAAGAATATGCTTTGTCGAGGTCTGAGTTTGAATCGTAAAGTCCAAAAGGAACACCGGAATAACTATTTTCTTTGAAATTTATTATAGGAATTTCGACACCCATAACACTTCGAAACGATAAATTCAAACCATCTTCAACCGGTACAGCTTGCGAAAGCTCATTGCAAACACCAAGCGCTATATTAGCTTTTCGAAGCATAGTAAAAGCTTTGGAATACGTTTCATCGATAGTATTTTGGATTTCTTCCGCTCGTTCTATAAGCGTCATCATTTCTCGAACAAGAATATTTCGTTTTCTGTCTAAAAGCTCAAATCCAAGCTTAGATAAATCATAAGATTTTTTTGCCGCCATTAAATTTCCTTTTGTAGCAGCTACTAAATTTGCCATAATTTATCCCTCACTTTGACTAATTTTTAATCTGCATCATCATCTGTATCGTCGTCAGTATCGTCAGCATCGTTATTTTCTAATAAATCGATTTTATTTTTACGCTCTAAAAGTTCTTTATCGTCAATATAGTACTTATCAAGCGTTTCGGTACTAATTCTATCGAGTTCCTGACGAGGCAACATTGATATAAGTCGCCAACCATATTCTAAACTTTTTTCTATCGGACGATTTTCGTTAAATCCTTGATTTATAAATTGTTTTTCGAAAGCTTCTCCGAAATTGATATATAATTTATCGATTGGAGACAAATCTTCTTCACCTATTACCGAAGCTAACGCTCTTGCGTCTTGAACCTTTGCATACGATGCAAAAAGTTGGTTTGCGAGTTCAGGGTGGTCAGCTCTTGTAAATCCTTCGCCAATTCCGTCTTTCATAAGTCTTGACAAAGAAGGAAGTATAGAAATCGGCGGATAGTAGCCTTTGCGGTCTATCGACCTATCTAAAACTATTTGCCCCTCGGTTATATAGCCTGTTAAATCCGGTACAGGGTGCGTTATATCATCGTTCGGCATTGTAAGGATTGGTATTTGCGTAACTGAACCTGTTTTTCCTTTTACCATGCCCGCTCTTTCGTACAAAGACGCAAAATCCGAATAAAGATATCCGGGATAACCCTTTCTGCCGGGAATTTCGCCTTTCGAAGAACTGAATTCACGAAGCGCTTCTGCGTATGATGTCATGTCAGTCATTATAACCAAAACGTGCATATTAAGTTCGAACGCTAAATATTCAGCTGTCGCTAATGCACAACGAGGTGTTAAAATTCTTTCTATAACCGGGTCGTTTAGCAAATTAAGGTACATTACAACCCTTTCGCTAACACCCGATTCATCGAATTTACGCTTAAAGTAATCCGCAACGTCATTTTTTACGCCCATTGCCGCAAAAACTATTGCCAAGTTACTATTATCTTCATCGTCCGCAAGTTTAGCTTGTTTTGCAATCTGAACCGCTAATTCATTATGCTTCATTCCTGAACTTGAAAAAATCGGTAACTTTTGGCCTCTTATTAGCGTAGAAAGAACATCAATAGAAGATATTCCTGTATTAATATAATTCTGCGGATAAATTCTTGAAATAGGATTTATCGGTGTACCATTTATATTAACTTTTTTCTGAGGAAAAACTCTGCCTAAATTATCAATCGGCTCGCCAGAACCATTAAAAACACGTCCTAATATTTCCGGCGAAAGAGATATTTCCATAGGATGCCCTTGCAATTTCACTTTTGTATCGTCAAGCGATATAGACTGCGTTCCCTCGAAAACCTGTACTACTATTCTATCGCCGTCAACTTGAACTACTCTACCTTTGCGGTAATTTCCGCTTCCGAGTTTGATATCAACAACCTCTTCATACGACGCTCCCTTTACTCCGTCAAGAACTATAAGCGAACCACTTATTTCTTTTAGTCCAACATAATTTATAACCACTTAAATCACCACCCTCTATACTCTATCTTGTATTAATTTATCAAGCGTTTCGTCAATCTGACGTTTATAATCGTCTAGCATTTCCAGATTGTCATTCGGTACATCATATTTTATACGTGTCAGCTTATCGAAAATTCCTGTGTCCATTATCTTTGAAATCGGAATTGACGCCGCTATCATTCTTCTTGCACGCTTATTTAAGTGCAATATCATTTTCATCATTTTCTTTTGTTTTTCAAGCGGAACAAAAGTATCGTCTTTATGAAATGCGTTTTGCTGTAAAAATCCCACTCGAATAACTTTCGCTATTTCGATTATCAATTTTTGGTCGTCGGGTAAAACATCCGCTCCAACAAGTTTCACGATTTCCATAAGTTTTTCTTCTTGACTCAAAATAGATGCTATTTTTTTACGATATCTTATAAACGAATCTCCTACATTTTTTGAATACCACGGGTCTAAATCTCCGAAATATTCGCTATAACTATTTATCCAGTTAATTGCAGGATAATGTCTTGCATATGCGAGGGACTTATCGAGAGCCCAAAAACAACGCACAAATCTTTTCGTATTTTGCGTTACAGGCTCTGAAAAATCCGAACCTTGTGGCGAAACTGCTCCTATAATGGTTACGGAACCTTGAGAATTGCTAAGAGTATTTACTCGTCCTGCTCTCTCATAAAAAGCCGCAAGTCTTGACGGCAAATACGGCGGAAATCCTTCTTCT
>CAMJYS010000067.1 GCA_946410005.1 uncultured Clostridia bacterium
GCGTCACTATTTGGCTAGATTTAATCGCAAAACTTATTGCTATTCTAAAAGTTTAGGCATGATCGAAGATTCTGTCCTTTTATTTTCATACCGTGATTCTATTTCTTCTATTCGTTTTTAGCAATGCCTCTATTTCGTTTGTTGATTTCTTGTTGTCTGCCTCTTTGACATTTTTCTGTGAAATAACAGTGCTACTGCTTTGTAAACCAGAATCTATTGTATCAGCCTTTGCCGGGTACATTCCTGTTGCCACAGTCAAAAATTGAATTGCAGCTAATATTTTAGCGTTATTTTTTAAACTAAGTCCACCGGAGATTTTTTCTAAATCATCGAGCGATATTTTATCCAATTCGCTACTATCGTTTTCTAAACCATCAATGAAATGCATATTGGTAAAATAATTCTCGACTATATCTTCTAAACTTACATCGTATCCATTCTCTTTTGCAAAATCTATAATTATATTTTCTAAGAATTCTATCGACTTATCTTCTATATTTTCTGTACTTCCTATTATTTCTAAAAATTTTTCGTATAATTGTCTATCATTTTTTAAATCATAAATTAGTTCTTCAATTCGTTTCAAATTATATCACACTATCCTTATTTATCACTCACAAAAATATTTTTAAATTATATTATACTATCCCATTAAGCAGATTTCAACACTTTTTAGCTCTGTACGACCTTCGTTGAAATAAAATCTAATGAAATATTTATCCATAATATATTTATCGCTCGGAATACGATTGATATTATTGAAATTAATAGAAAGATTTGCGAAAACAGTCTTATAGTAATCAGGACAACTATAATTAATAGAAGAAAACGGGTCACCCATAACTTGTCGACGTTCAATCGCTGTACTTTTAGAACCAAGTCCCATGAAATCCTTTTTTACTCCCAAAATAGCTTTTTCGCAAACATAAGAATTTGTAGTTTCGTCAACCTTAAACACCATTGATGCGTCTAAACTTAAATACGTAATAATCAAATGATTATCGACTTCTGTTCTAAAACTTTCTTGTCCAAATTCTTCAGCTATATCATCAGGACTTTTACCCAGATACGCAATATAGTCTATACTATCGTTTCTAAATGTTCCGCTGAATATTTTTGAACCTAAAATATCAAATTTATCTCCTGTGCCTTGCTTTTTACCATTTTCAAATTCTCCTGTATAAGCAAGTGTACCTTTTTCATAAAGCTTACCTGTTCCGCTATAAACACCATTCGAAAATTCCCCTGCGTATACTAAAAGTCCTGTATCGTTATCATACAAGTTACCTTGTCCATCGTATTTACCATTCGAAAAATTACCGGAATAGAGTAAATTTCCGTTCGAGTATAATTTACCTTCACCGCTATAAACACCGTCTTTAAATGCACCTTCATACAAAATACTTGTGCCATCTGCTTCGTATTCAACGCCGTTGCCGTTTCTTGTATCATTAGCAAATTGTCCATAGTATTTTTTAAATTCAGTAGAAGCGTCGTATTCAATTCCTGTTCCGGAACGTTGTCCTGCCACGAATTGTCCTGAATACAAAACTTTTCCCGCATCGTTATAAAGTTTTCCTTCTCCGTCATAATTATTGTTTACAAAGTTTCCGGAATAGATAACGCCACCATTTAAATTATAAACCTCACCTTGTCCGCTATATTTACCAGCTTCAAAATTACCTTTATATATCAAGTTTCCTTTTGAATCATACTGCATACCTTGACCATTTGGTTTTCCGTTTTCCATTTGGCCCATATATATCATAACCCCTGCGGTATCATAAACTTTTGCTTTTCCGCTAAATTTAGAATATTTCGGAGTATCATATTTAAAACTTGCATACCACAATTTTCCTTCCGCCCAAGGATACGCAAAATTTATTATTAAATATCCCACTACGCCAAGTACCATTGCGGATATAATTGCGAATTTTTTGGAAATATAAATTCCTAATACTTGCCAATAATCTTCTTTGCTTGATGGATTTTTTAAAAGCGTTTGCATAAACTTCTGTATTTTCTGCTGTACGAATTGTGCCGCTCGAGTTCCAATTGTCTGTAATTGTACAGCAAACGCTGTTAACGCCATAAATTGTGCGTTAAGTGTTGCTGTAATCCTTTTGAAAATCTCTGAAAGTGGATTCATTATTATACTCCGTTCTATCCTAAATTCTTAAACTTATAGTCTTTATTTTTTAGATAATATATCCGTTAAATCCTTTTTTAGAATTAGATGCTCCACCTAATCTTCCTAAATGCTCTTCGCATTTCATTAAGTAGTAAACCGCAACTTTATCGTTTTCGTTTACTCTTAAAACATCGGTAAATATACTTCTTGCCATTTCCATATTATTTAAAATATATTCTTTTACGCCTTTTTCGAACATTTCTTTTGTGGACATATATAAATCTCTTCTATATTTATTAGATGCGTCTATTATTTCAAAAATTTCAGTATATCCTTCGCCCGTTATATTTCCAACTCGTCCTATAAATCTATAATTATACGGTTCGGATTTATCAAGCGAATCGATTATAGTTTTTGTAGCAACCATATTTATTCCTATAATTCCGATTTGAGTATCTATATTAAACATTTGCATGATTTCGTCAGAAACTACTACGGCTCCACGTCTATCTTCACTTCCGGAAATTCCTATCAAGACATCTCCGGCACCCAAAGTTATATTTAAATGCTCTTTTACTACTTTATTAAGTTCGATTTCTTTAAACTGTATAGCGGTTTTGAATGCATCTTGTGCACTATTCGGGAAAAGTATTACTGCGTCAAGTCCGTCGAAAGATTGTACTACACCATTATTATTTTCGACTACTTTGAACATTTCTTTATAGCTCTTATTCAGTGCTTCAAAAATTTCGTTTTCGTCCTTAAATTCATACGAACCTTTGCAAGATAAATTAAACGTAATATAAATAGCGTTCATATTTACTATCGTATTATCGTAAAGTCCAACCTGCGTGATTTTTTCTTTACCCATAAATTTGAATATTTCGTTCGGAACGTATCTTACATATTCTTTATTAAGTCTAATTAAATTCGAGGTATATCTATCTATTTTTTCTGACATTATATTAAACGCTTGTGCAATATCAGCAAGTTCGTCTTTCGTATTAACCCTGATTCTTGTGTTCCATTCGCCTTTACTCATTACAGTTATTGCGTCTTCTATTTTTTTGAGCGGTCTTAGTGCAAGTCTTACTACAAAACAGATATAGGCAAACACGAAAATTGTTATTATTAAAATTATCGCAAGGGAATGGAGGAAAATTCTTCTGAACTCACTTGAACTATGAATTCCGGAATCTAAAAAGTTTCCAACAAATCCTACAACTCGTCCATTTGTATCTTTTATCGCTACAAAAGAGCCTGTCATATTTCCGTAAACATCTCTAAATTCCGCTTCCAACGAATCTGCCACATTAGTCTTATTAGAAAATTTATCCCAGACTGAGTAAAGTGCTTCTGTTTCATCTCTTTCGAGTATTGAATCGACTAAAACGCATTGTGATGATACCATATCAGGATTTGTATATTTAAGTTCGTCATATGATTTCGAATTTGTATTATATTTCGTGCTTATTGTTGCATAAAGCTTGTTATATTTTTCCATGTAGGTTACGAGATAATCACTTCTATCGCCTATTTTTAAAAGTAAATCGTTATATCCTTTTTCTATCGAATTTTTGACTTTTAAATAGTCGGGCGTCATATATCCTGCAACATGGTCAAGACTTGAAAATGCACTTCCATCAATATTATCTACAACTGTTTTTGCTCCGCGTTCTTGTTCGCTTTTTAGTATAGAAACATATTCCGAAACAGAATCGCTCGTATTAACAAAAACAAGTATTCCCATTGCAACTATATATAGCGGCAAGAACATTGCTAAAATTCTTATTGCAAGCGGAATTCTTTTTATTTCGAATTTACTAAGGAATTTTATTACATAGAATATTCCGACAAGTACCGAACAAGTTACCAGCATTATTATAATTCCCCACGGGAAAATGTTACCTCTAATATCACTTGTAAGATGATTTACTGTTCCAAATCTTGCGTAATAAGGTTTATCAAAAGCTTTTGACGGCGCATAAAAATCCCCGTCCGATATTGCTTTTATTTTTCGTAAATCTTTTATTGCTATATTCGAACTGTCAATTACAACTTTATCTATACTGTAAACACTTTTTGTTGTTGCACTCTTAGTGTCAAGCTTATAAAATCCGCCGCTCAAAGTATCGTTAAAATATATATTATCATTAGAATCGACTGTCATATCTGTCATCAAAAATTGTGAAGTTGAAATTGCGCTGGAACATTGTGTAAATACGCCTTGATTATCCGTCGCCCAAATTTCTCCGTTTTTAGTTGCATAAAAAACTCTTCCGCTTGAAAGAACACTAACATCACTTACAAATTCCAAG
>CAMJYS010000068.1 GCA_946410005.1 uncultured Clostridia bacterium
CTTTTGGAAAAACTACCCGACATTATAACAAGTATTGTAAATTGTTTGGTTGAGAATATTCCTATTTTGCTTGAAGGCGCAATCGAGCTTTTTATGGCACTTGTTGAGGCAATTCCCGAAATTGTTGTGCAGATGACAGAGGCACTTCCTCAGATTATCGAAGCAATAATAACAGGGCTTTCACGCCTCCCTGAACTTTTATGGGATATTTTGCTTGTTTGCATAGGTAAGTTTACAAATTGGGGTGAGCAAAGCGAAGAAGCCGGAAAAAATGGAATACAAAGCTTTATTGATTCTGTCATTAATTTAATTAAAGAATTGCCTTCTAAAATTTGGGACTGGCTTTCAAGTTTTGGTCAGCAGATTGCTTCTTGGGTAGTAGATATGTTTTCAAACATTTTAGAAATAGCCTCATCATTTATAGGAAACGCGATGAACTTTATAAAAGAACTCTTTGTAAATGGCTGGAACAGTATTGTTTCATTTTTTACCGAAACAATTCCGGCGTGGATTGAAAGCGTTTTAGAATGGTTTAATGAATTGCCGTATAGATTAGGTTTTTTAATAGGTCAGGCTATAGGCTATGTTATAAAATTTGGTATTGATTTATGGAATTTTGCAACAGTTACCGTCCCTGAGTTTATATCTCAGGTTATAACTTTTTTTGCGGAACTGCCGGAAAAAATGTGGAATTTGTTGGTAGAGGCTACCAACAAATTAAAACAATTTTTTGTAGATATGGTGATTTTAGGAATTACAAAAACATCTGAATTTATAACAAGCGTTATTAATTATATAAAGGAGCTTCCGAGTAAAGTCTGGGAGTGGCTGCAAAATACAATGAGAAAAATATCAGAATTTTTTATAAACGCAGTAAACACCGCAAAAACCAAAGCAAGTGAATTTTTAAATAGCGTCATAAATGTTATAAGAAATCTGCCAAGCCAAATAGGAAATTGGCTTTCAAATGCGGTTCAAAAAGTTATTGCTTGGGGCGCAGATATGGTATCAAAAGGCCGTCAAGCTGCTTCAGATTTATTCAGTGCCATTGTTAATAAAGTCAGAGAAATACCCGGTCAAATGCTATCAATTGGGAGTAATATTGTTTCAGGAATTTGGAACGGTATCTCAAATTCGATTGGTTGGATAACAAGCAAGGTTCGAGAGTTTGCAAGAGGTATCTTGGACGGAATAAAATCCGCTCT
Organism: uncultured Clostridia bacterium; assembly: GCA_946410005.1. Lineage (GTDB taxonomy): Bacteria > Bacillota > Clostridia > Oscillospirales > Acutalibacteraceae > UMGS1491. The sequence goes on from CAMJYS010000068.1 coordinate 1,206, forward strand.
TGGAATACATTCGCCCTCAACGGTATTTGAACAAGAAGTTGGAAAAAATATGGCTTTGGGTGTTGGAGAGGGATTTATAAATGCTATGGATAACGTAAAAAGAGAAATGCAAGAAGCAATTCCGACTAACTTTGATACAGATTTAAATATGTCACTTGATGACGCTAATTCTATAAGTAATATTAAAAACACCTCAGAGATAGGAAATAATGGAATATTCGGAAAGCTCGATTCGATTTTATCGCTTCTTGAATATTACATTCCTACACTTCAAAATAGACAACTTTGTCTTGATACCGGAGTTTTGGTCGGAGAATTAACACCGCCGATTAATAAAGAATTGGCAAAAATAGAAATAAGGCGGGAGCGTGGAAGATGATTAATTTTAACGGAGTTACCTTTACATCTTGGAATACAAATGTTTCAAAACATAGCTATACTGATTTCGGAGTAATTTTGACAGAGCAAAACATCGGACTTCCCTCGCCTAAAACTTACAGCGTAAGCATTGAGGGCATGGACGGAAGCCTTGATTTATCGGAATGTTTCGGTGAAATGAAATACGAAAACAGAACGCTAAAATTCACTTTTGAAAGTATCGATAAAATAACCGATTGGCAAGCTAAAATGATAAATATTTCCTCGTTTTTACACGGACAGAAAATGAAGATTAAAACATGGTCTGACCCCGATTTTTATTATATTGGTAGATGTCAGATTGATGAATATAATGGGGGTCGTAGGCTTGGAAAAATCGTTATTTCTTGCGATTGTGAACCTTTTAAGTATAAAAATAACATAACAAATTACAATTTAACCGAAGGCGCAAACATGGTGCAAAACTCAAGAATGACGGTATATGCGGACTTAATAAATGAAACGGAAATCACGATAAATTCAAAGGTTTATAGCGCAGGAACACACCTAAGGGCGATAAAGCTTACAAGTGGCGCAAATACCTTAAATTCAAGCGGTAATGCTACCCTTAATTTTCAGGAGGGGGAAATTTAATGCAGTATAAAATATTTTGCGATGACTACATTTTATACGATTCGCAATTAAATGAATTTCAACTTGAAAATCCTGTTTTAAAGCAAGAATTAGACACCGCTAATGAACTAACTTTTACTATTTATCCAAATCACCCGTATTTTAATAACATATCAAAACTAAGCTCGATAATTAGAGTTTATCGAGATAACAATTTAATTTTTAAAGGTCGGGTCATTAATTCGGAGCTGGGATTCCATAATGAAAAAAAGATAACTTGCGAGGGCGTCCTCGCATTTTTACTTGACAGTGTTATTCGGCCTTTTGATTTTCCGAATGATGACCAGTTTTCAAGCTTAGATTATGAACAAGACAATGTTATAGAATACTTTTTAAATTGGGTCTTGACTTGCCATAATTCACAGGCTAAAGACTTTCAAAAAATACAGCTTGGGGACGTAACTGTTACCGACCCGAACAACTATCTCACACGCTCCAGCATTGAATATCTAAGCTCATGGGAAGTTATAACCTCAAGGCTCATTAAAAGTTATGGTGGATATTTAGTTAGCCGTGAAGAAAACGGAATAAACTATCTTGATTATCTTGAGGATTTTACATCTGACGGCACAAAGAGCGGAAATAAACTCGTTTGTACGCAAAAAATAGAATTCGGAGCAAATCTTCTTGATTTAACCGAAGAACTCAGCGGAGCAGATATAAAAACGGGAATCATTCCGCTCGGAGCAAGGCTTGAAGATTCAGACGGTAATCAAACAGATGAGTATTTAACAATAGAAAGTATGCCGGACGGAATTTTATCAGAGGGCATTGTAAAAACCGGCGACCACATTTTAAACACTACACTTGCTGAAACTTATGGGACTATTTATAAAGTAGTTAAATGGGAAGATGTAAAAATAGTGGAAAATCTGCAAGCTAAAGCACTCTCGTACCTTGCCGACAGCGTAAAATTTAAAAATGAAATTACAATAAAGGCAATAGATTTAAAGCTTACCAACGACCAAATCGGAGCCTTTAAAATTGGTGAGTATATCAGGTGTTTGAGCGGTCCTCATGGCCTTGATGATTTGTATTTACTCCAAAAAATATCAATAGACATGAAAAACCCGCAAGCTACAACGATTGAACTTAATAAATCTTCGCTTTCGTTTACGGATAAGGTTTTAGAAAATAAGAAAAACACGGATAACATTATAACTCGTGTTGACAGAGTTGAACGTGGATATATAAACGGTGGCAGTATTACGGACATAGCAAACGAAACAATCGAAAACAGCTCAGCTTTTGAACAAAACAGTCAAGCAATAATGTCGCAAGTTTCCGAGCTTTACACCAAAATTACAGACTTCGAAACATATAAAAGCAATATCACAACTCAATTTATACAGACAAACGAAGATTTTACTTATCAGTTTAGTAATTTAACAGAGCTTATCAATAATTTAGACGCAGATTCAGCAGAGCAATTTAATAACATTATCAGATATATTCGGTTTGTGGACGGAGATATAATTCTTGGCGAAGTTAATAATAACCTTATGCTTAAAATAAGCAACGATAAAATTTCTTTTTTACAAAATGGAATCGAAGTTGCATATATGACAGACAACAAGTTATACATCACAGACGGGGAATTTCTTAACTCTTTGCAATTAGGGAATTTTGCTTTTTACCCACGAACAAGCGGAAATCTGTCATTCAAGAAGATAAGGTAAGATACCAAAAGTTTCAATTATTTGACGCCCTAAGTTTTAGAAGATAAAATAGTGTAAGAAATCTAAAATTAGTGAAAGGATATTGTTTGGAATAAAGTATGGATATTTATGAAAGTCTAATTAATGGAAATAAAAGATACGGTTCGAATAAAGATCATATTTGCGAATCTAATTTTAAGTGTAAATCTTCTGAAATAAATGAAAAAGTTATTATTGCTCCAACGTGGGAAGTCGATATTTTTTCAAATCATGCCGATAATATAAAGCATATTTCGGGTCCGACAGGTCATGGATACAACATATATGAGTTAAAGGTTGGTAGCAACAAAATAACATATATTATGACAGGTGTGGGCGCCGGTAATCTTATAGATGCGCTTTGAGCTCTTGGCTGCGCTCCTTGCAATAAACGATTATTTATGGGGTCTGTAGGAGCTTTAGACA
>CAMJYS010000069.1 GCA_946410005.1 uncultured Clostridia bacterium
CTTCCGGCTTTTGTTTTTCCGGCTTTTATTTGTTCTTTTTCATTTTTACATCTTTTACATTTCATACCCTATCGTTATAACACAAAATTTCCTTTTTGGCACTGCCTCTATAGAGCTTTTCTTCATTTTCTTTGCACTTATTTATATATTTTGCTAACAGTTCTTCTGCTTCTTTTTCGAGCTTTTTTAGTCGCTCAATCCCTTCGAGTTTTTCATTATTATTTGCATTCTTTTTATCTTGGGTTACTCCTAGCTCTGCTAATCTATTTTCCAAAATCTCTATTTTTTCTTTAAAATAATCTATTTGATTTTGGATATTTTCATTGTCTTTTATTCCATTATCTTTAATTATTTCTGCTCTTAGCTTCTCTAATTTTTCTATCTTTGTTCTATTAAAATACTCAAACCATTTTGGGTCACACTTTAATTCCTTTATATTCTTAAAGTTATCAAATGTTCCTTTTTCTATTTTTTCTACACTTTCAGGCAAAGCAATATTCTCAAGATTTTCAAGCCCATGAAAATCCTTTTTTTCTAGATTTTTTATTCCGCCTAATATTACTAATGTTTTTATTTTGCTCTTATCAAACCCTTTAAGCATTTTTGGACTACATAATACTGTTTCTATACTTTTGCAATCTTCAAATGCTCCTTTTTCTATTTCTCCTACTTCTTGCGATATATGAACTATTTTTAATTTTTCAAAATGCGATACCATATATTTTGTGATTTTATCTATCTTACTTTCTAATGATAGCGCTTCCAATTTTGACTGCTCTCTACGTAGCACCATTTTTTTATGCAATTCGTCTATTAAGCTTGTATCTTTTATTCCGATTTTATGAAGCCTAAATCTCTGGGCGTTTGTATTATTTGATTCCCACAAATGTAGTTTTGTTCCGTTTTGACTTTTTCCTCCCGATACATCTAAACTCAATTTGTTTGATTTTAACTTTAATTCATACTCATCGTTATTCTTTAAATTTATTTCCCACTTGTAATTTTCCTTAAACGATGGGTTGAATTGCTTCACATTTCTTTCTTGATCTTTTACTCCCAAAAACATTCCGCTGTGACATGCCATTATAGCGTAGCTTCCGTCTTCGTTTTTATCTATGTAAAACACTTGATTTAGACTATTATTTAAATTCTTCGACTTATCCCATGTATGTAGTTTTGCACCATCTGTTTTTTCGGCTCCGCATATATCTAATACTTTTCCTTCCCCGACTAAGCTTTCTATTACATATATTCCGTTATCTACTGTTTTTTTATTTCCATCGCACTTATTTTGAGCTGCAAACACTGCTCCTTCACCTATTATATTTACTAACATTATCAGCATCATAAATATACTTTTTAGTCTCTTTTTTATCATACTCTCACTACTTCCATGATTTTTTGTTTATACATTGTTTGTATCTAAATTTTTCTTGTTTTTACAGGACTTGGGCACTCTTGCCGCTTTATTCTTTAAAACAGCATTTATATTGAGTACTCAAGTCCTTTTTATATTTAATCTGATTTTATTGTTATATTTTTTAATTGAGGGATTAAACTGGGGTTGCTGATGTGCTATTTGAAGGTTTTTGATGAACTTCTTTTTTGCTTTTGCTTGTGAATAACGATTTGCAAATGTCCACTGTTAAGTTAGCAACTAATCCAACTATTGAGGTAACAGCTGATACTGATGAGGTAATGATTGGCTGAACTACTGAGGTAATAATCGGTCCAACTACTGGGATAAATGGTGCCAAGGGACTCAAAGTTAATACAGCTTTACCTAAGAATTTTACACTATTCCAAATTATTTTTTCTTTTTTTAATTTTTGTTGTTCTTCATTTAATTTTTTTTGTCTTTCATTTAATTTTTTTTGTTTTTCAGCTTGCCGTTTGTCTGTTCTTTCTTGTTCTAATTCTTTTCTATCTTGTTCTTGTTCTACTTTTTCCTGTTGTTTTCTTGTTTCCTCCAGCATTCTTTCTTTTTCCATTAGTTTACTGTACAATTTTTTGTTTTCTTCTTGTTGTTTTTTAGCTTCTTCTAATTTAAGTTCTGCTGCTTTTTCTTTTACTTTTAAATCTGCAATCAATTTTAAGCAACCAAGAAATTCTTCTTTAATTTCTTCTATTTTGTCTAATATTTTAAGTTGTTCATCCAACGATTTTATTAATGACTTTCTGCTATTTATTTTTTCGTCATATAGCTCAACTTTTAATTTCGCTACTTCTAATTTCGACCTTAACAATTTATCCTCTTTTAAAATAAGCTCAGCTCTAATTTTATCAATTTCATTATTTTTATTGTTATTTTTATTGTTATTTTTATTATCAAGTTTTTGATGAATTTTGTTTGCCCGGTTATTACCGAAGTTTTGTTCATCTTCATCAGTTATACATTCAGGATGATTTTCTAAGAATCTTTTTAATTCATTCTTACATTGGGTTTTAACTCCCGATACTTCCGCTTTTTTATAAATTAGAGAATTTTGGTCAAACAATTCATCTCCTTGTGTATCTCCTTTTATTTCTTTTTGCAATTTTGCTTTTTCGTCTTCTATTTTTTTCCTAGTTTCTTTTTTCCATTCATCTAATTCTTCTTTTTTGAGCTTCATTTTTTCTTCTTCTTCTTTACGTTTTCTCTCTTCCTCTTCTTTACGTTTTCTTTCAGCTTCTATCTTACGTTGTTCTTCTTCTTTTCTTTGCCTTTCTATTTCTTCATTTTTTATTCTCTGTTGCTCACTTCTTATATATCCTTCTATAGCTACTCTAGTGTTGCAATTTTCAAAACAATTATTTCCGAGTGTTATCTTTTTTAAGCTTTTTGGTAATTCAAATTTTACTAAAGGACAACCTGCGAAACATCCATCACAAAACTCTATTTCTGTCATTCCTTCTTCAAACGTTACTCCACATAAGCCTGCGTTTTTAAATGCATCTTTTTCTATTTTCTTTACATTTTGGGGGATTACAATGTTTTTATTTTCACCATTACCTTTGTTAATGGTAGTATCATTCACATTATATTTTACAGATTGTTTGTGTACTTCATCAAATTTTTCGAAATCTTTTTTAAGGAATACTTTGTGTCTTTTTCCTTTATCGCCACTCATTATTCTTTTGAAACTATTAAACTGATCTTCTGTATCACAAATAATTATTACTCCATGTTTGCATGCCGGAAATAAGTCGATAGATTCTTTTTTCTTAGTATTAAAATAATTGTTGTTTAAGAAACCGATTTTTCCATTGCCTGTTACACGTAATAATTTTAAATTTGGGCATTTTGAAAACGTTGTACCGTTACAATCATCTGTTAGAAAACAAATATTATTAGATGTATATAATTCAGCGTTAATTAAATTTGGAAAATTTATTTGTTCTAAAATTGGACATTCACTACTATCAGTTTGCCGAAAACTCATTTTGACAATTTTCCCTAATTCCACTTCTTTTCTTTTGCAAAGTTCCGCAAAATATTTATCATCATAGTGTAATATAATACCATCACCAAAAATACCGTTATAAATTATATCTATTGGGTGAATATACAAAGAAAGCGCAGCTTTGCCAAAACCAATAAAATCTTTTGTAATTTCTCCAATAATTGGATAATAACTTTCTATATCTTTTTTCGTAATTTCCGAATAACCATTTTGAAGTTTATAACGAACTTCTGCCTCAATGTTTTTTCTCGGGTCTTCCTCTTTCCAGGCTTTTGCTGGAACCGAACTAAAAATTGTTAAACCTGCTAACACTAAACTTGTTAATTTTTTGAAAAATTTTATGTTTTTACCCATAAAATATCATCCTTTCAATTTTGTTTATGTTTATGTTTATATTATAACATTTTTATAATATAAATGCAATATACAAAAGGGAGAATTTTAGCACTTGATTTAAAAGTATTTTGTATATTTTGACAAATTATGATAATATACGATAAATAATAAAGGTAATATATCGCTATTTGATAAATAGCTGAACAAGTAAGGTTTTTAGTGCCGTCGTTATTATGATAAATATCAAGAGTTTTATTAAACAAAACTATGCCTGAATTCGTTATCTTTTGGCTCGGGGAAACTGTAGAAGAATACGTTGTACCATTGATTTTGCAGTAGCAAGTACCTGAGCCGTAGGTTGTATATCCGCTATTTGTCCTAAAAAATCTAACCGTTACAGTAACATTCGAGTAATTGTTCGAAACGTTTTGAGAATTTTGATTGATTGAAATTGTGTATTTTACATACTGATTACTTGTTGACATATTGCCGCTGGTACTCATAAAAATCACCTAATTTAAAATAAATATTGACTAAAGTAAAAATATTG
>CAMJYS010000070.1 GCA_946410005.1 uncultured Clostridia bacterium
GTTGCGGTAGTTGTTCCGTCACCGGCAATATGATTGGGTTTAGTCGCAACCTCTTTAACAAGTCCCGCACCCATATTTTCAAACGGGTCGTCGAGTTCAATTTCTTTTGCAATTGTAACGCCGTCGTTTGTTATAAGCGGCGCACCGAATTTTTTATCAAGAACTACATTTCTTCCTTTTGGACCAAGTGTTATTTTTACTGTATCTGCAAGCTTATTGATTCCATTTAAAAGAGCTTTTCTCGCATTTTCACCATATTCAATTTCTTTTGCCATAAGTATAGTTCTACCCCTTTATTGTTTATTTTATAGAATTTATATTAAGAAATTATCGCTAAAATTTCTGATTGAGGAATAATTATATATTCTACTCCTTCAAGTGTAAACGGCGTACCGGAATTCTTAGGTATTAATACCATATCACCGCTGTTTACACACATTTCTATTTTCTGCCCATTAACATACTCACCATTTCCTCTTGCAATTACTTTGGCAGTCAATGGTTGTTCTTTTGAACTTCCTGCAAGAATTATACCGCCTCCGGTAGCTCTGTCAGATTTTTGTACCTGAACCACTACTTTGTTTAAAATAGGTCTGATTGCTGATCCCAAATTAAAAACCCCCTTAAAAAATTAGGTAAACCTTAGCACTCTAACCTTTTGAGTGCTAATAATTATATTATTACCAATTCAAAAAAAAGTCAATAGATTTTTCGCCAGAAAACAAACATTGTAAATTTCTCACAAAACACAAACCTATAATTATTCAATTTATATAATTAAAATCGCCATTTTATGCTATAGTACCACCGCCGAGAAGAAGATTGTCGTCTGTGTAAAACACAACAGATTGCCCTGGAGCGGGAAAATAAATTTCTGAATCAAACTCAATTTTTACTTTATTCTCATCTATGTAGTAAATATTACAAGGCACCGGCTGAGCTCTATAGCGAATTTTCGCTAGGGCTCTTATTTTGTCCGGAATTTTTTCGTACAAAGGAAAATTTACATCTGTAGCAAAAATTTCGGAACGTTTTCCGTGTTCTAAATCACTGAGAATTATACTATTCTCCTCACTGTTTATTCCGGAAACATAAGCAGGTGTTCCAAGAGCTATTCCCAAACCTTTTCTTTGACCAACTGTATAGTTTATTATTCCTTTATGAGTACCCAAAACATTTCCGCTCACATCTTTAAAATTACCTATTTTCGGCAGTTGCCCTGTATGATTTACTATAAATTGTGCAGGAGAAATATTTTTTATAAAGCATATATCTTGGCTTTCGGATTTGTTCGCAACCGGTAAATCATATTTTTTAGCTAACTCTCTAACATATGTTTTTTCATAATCTCCAATCGGGAACAATGTATGAGAAAGCTGATATTGACTTAATTTATAAAGAAAATAACTTTGATCTTTAGTAGATTTAGATTTTTTAATTGTCCAGCGTTTATATTTTTCATCATAAATTATATTTGCATAATGTCCTGTCGCAACATAATCACATCCGTTACTAATTGCAAATTCAAGCATCTTTCCAAACTTTATTGTAGGGTTACACATAACGCACGGATTTGGCGTTCTACCATTTTGATATTCATTAACAAAATAGTCTATAACATTACTTTTGAACTCATCTTTTATCGAAAGAACATAATGTTTAATTCCTAATTTATCGGCAACTTTTTTGGCATCAGATATTGCCGAATTTGATTTTTCGCCCAATAAATCAAGCGTAACCCCACAAACTTCATAACCTTTTTCGATTAACATCGCTGCAGCTGTTGAACTATCAACTCCACCGCTCATTCCTACCATTACTTTTTTCATCCAATAACGACTTCCTTTCAATATATAAACTCAACATAAATCCCACTACCATACGATAGTGGGATAAATGGTGAGCCATCGGGGACTCGAACCCCGGACAACCGGATTAAAAGTCAGGTGCTCTACCAACTGAGCTAATGGCTCATATTAAATTAAAATGGCTGGGATGGCTGGATTCGAACCAGCGAATGATGGAGTCAAAGTCCATTGCCTTACCGCTTGGCGACACCCCAAAATATTAATATTAAATATGGGGTGGATAATCGGAGTTGAACCGATGGCCTCCAGAGCCACAATCTGGCGCTCTAGCCAACTGAGCTATATCCACCATATCAATACATGGTGCGCCAGAAGGGATTCGAACCCCTGACCTACTGCTTAGAAGGCAGTTGCTCTATCCTGCTGAGCTACTAGCGCAGATATCGGCACCACATCATATGCAACGATTAAATGGAGCGGGTGATGGGAATCGAACCCACGCTATCAGCTTGGAAGGCTGAAGTTCTACCATTGAACTACACCCGCACATCCATCGTTGTCTATATTCTATCACGGTATAAAGTGTGTTGTCAACATATTTTTGTTATTTTTTGAAAATATATAAATTAAAAATTTGTTCTTTATTTATTTGATTAAATTATAAACCCTATTTTTTCTTTTATTATACTCAATTTTTTTACAGATATTTCCAAAGCTTTCTTTGCGGCATCTTTATAACATTCTTCAAGATATGATTTATCTTCTAAGTATTCTTTTGCTTTTTTCTGTATTGGAGTTAGCTCTTGTATGACAGCTTCTGCAACGCATTTTTTAAAATCACCATATCCTTTTCCTGCAAACTCGTCTTCAATTTCAATTACAGACTTACCGGTTATAACAGAATATATGCTGATTAAATTGTCGATTCCTGTATGTTCGCCCCTAAATTTGACTTCTGAATAAGAATCCGTAACGGCTTTTTTTAATTTTTTAACTATATCGTCAGGACTATCCGAAAGTAAAATACAACCGTTTTTATTTTCATCCGATTTAGACATTTTTTTCGTAGGATCTTGAAGTGACATAATTCTTGCACCTATTTCAGGAATCATCGGCTCCGGCATTTTTAAAACGTCACCATAAATACCATTAAAACGCTGAGCGATATTTCTGGTTAACTCGACATGTTGCTTTTGATCCTCTCCAACTGGTACTAAATCAGCACCATACAATAATATGTCAGCGGCCATAAGAGTCGGATAACAGAACAACCCCACATTTATATTGTCAGCGTGCTTTTGAGATTTATCCTTAAATTGTGTCATACGTGAAAGCTCACCGTATTGCGTATAACAATTTAATAACCAAGCTAATTCTGAGTGAGTATAAATATGGCTTTGAATGAAAAACAAACTTTTTTTCGGGTCAATACCACAAGCTAAAAATATTGCATAAAGTTCCAACGTGCGCTTTTTTAACAGTTCCGGCTCTTGACGAACGGTTATTGCGTGAAGATCGGCTAACGAATATATGCATTTATACTCATCTTGCAAATTAACTAGATTTTTTAGAGCGCCGATATAATTCCCAAGAGTTAATTCTCCACTCGGCTGAATGGCGCTAAATACCGTTTTTTTATTATCCATAAATTTCGTTCCTTTCAAAAATTATTTTTTATATATTCTACCGCAATTCTTATTTTAAATAAAGACAAAGCCAGCTAGAATACGCTGGCTTTAGAAAGTTTTATTTTTAATTAAACAATTCAGATTGCTCGTTTTCAAATTTATCTTTGATTTCAAGTATAAATTTTGTTTCGGAAATCTTTTGCCACGGCAAAATCCATATTTCTAATATTCCGAGAGTAAACACAGACAAAATATGCCATCCGATAAAGCTTAATTGTAATAAAAATAAGTCCATTTTGTGACCGTTCATTATCATTCTACTTAAATCTAATATTTCTTTTGACCTTTTAGAATCATATTTTTCGTCTGCAAGCAAATAATTAACCATTGCAAACTGGTATTTCTTTATTATTCCGGGAATAACAAATAAAAGTGAGTACAACAAAACAATCAAAAATTCAAGACATTTTGTTGCGAAAATCTCAAAACTAAATTTTGAAATTAACATTTTAGGTTCTACTTCTCTTTTATTAACAAGATTTGTCATATAAACCGCTCCGCCAACATTTATAAGCCATAAAACACCGGTAATAACAATTGACAGTATGAAAGAGCCTTTATAATTTAATATCCCATACCCAAAAAATTGTATCTCTGAATTTATAATTCCTAAAATTAGGCATTGCTAAAAACGAATAGAAGAAATAGAATCACGATATGAAAATAAAAGGACAGAATCTTCGATCATGCTTAAACTTTTAGAATAGCAATAAGTTTTGCGATTAAATCTAGCCAAATAGTGACGCAACAACCTATTAATTCTTTCAACATTATAAGTATGAGATTTACCTATTAATCTTTTTTCTCTATCAA
>CAMJYS010000071.1 GCA_946410005.1 uncultured Clostridia bacterium
AGCTTTCGGTTTGGTTCGTGGTTTAAAAGGCATAAAATATCATCGCTTTTTTCAATCGCTCTTTGGAAAGTTTTCGGACTTATCTGCTCCACAAATTTTTCGCCTTTTTCGTCAAGCATAGGTCTTGAATCTCTCGCAACAGCATTGACATATCCGTCAAGTAAAACGCTGTCATTCCTGATTTCTATTTTCAAAATTTTCACCTCCATAAATGTGGTTTTGATCTACATTTTTGTTGATTAGTCATTCTTTGCACGAACCCAAGTCAATCTCAAATTGGTACTGAGTTTTAATATCAAAAATAAAAGCCCCGTCATTCGGAGCTTTAAAATCTATATAATATCTATTCGATTTAAGTGTATAATTTTAAAAAAACCAATTTTTATATTTGCAAAATCAAATTTTTTATTTGCTCTTTTGTAAGAACTTGATTTTGCGATTTATAAAACTTTCTTAATCCTTTATCAACTTTATCTCTCATATATTCTTTTAAATTCAATCCTGAATTATTTGCTGGTGGTTCAAGAAAATTAGCAGCTAATTCTGGCAAATCATCTAATGAAATATACTCATTTGATTCACAATAGCACAAATCATAAATACGTACTGGTAATATATCCTTCATTTCGGATGATTTTAATTGCTTAATAATGTGTTGTATACCGAAGTTTGCTATCATTTTTTCTATTTTTCCTTTAATATTCATTATCGAAGCTTCGTTTTTTATAAACTCAACAAATTCAGAAATATTTTCCTGTTCTGATTTTTCCGTAGGCTTATACTGTTTTATCTTCATCACAATTTCGCCTTTTTTTCTGATAGGCAATTTAATAAAATCTCCCGACGTCACTAATTCTTGGCTGGGGAATAAAGTTTTAAATTTAGTGAATACTACATCAATAGTATGATCATCCAAATTGCCCTTTTTCATATTCTCAAAAAATTTTTTCCAATCATAAGGATCACATTTATCCTTTATTTTTATTAAAGTTTCCTCGTTTTCTAATAATAAGAGTTTTTTTATTAAGTTGTTTGCTTCATCCTTTCTAGGCAAAGGCAAAAATCTCGCTTTAACAGAATCATTATCAAAGTTATAGCTAAGCAATAATTGTGTATCCATATTGCCGCCATCACGAGCCGGAATATACCAACCTTTTTGATTATTAAATACTTTTCCAAATGGATTACGACAACCTTTTTTTGCTAAAGTTAAAACACTTTTTATTGCATTTCTTTCGATTTTCCCGAAGGTAGGATTTCTATACTGACAAGCTTCAGCTAATACCAATATTCCAGATAACGAAGCTGCAGCACTTATGACATCCTTCCTGCTATTAGGGGCAGATATTTTTAATGAAGAGATTGTAGTAGGTGTATAAGTGAACATTGCTAAAATTTCGTTTATAATCTTATCTTTTCTCTCTGAAGTAATATTCTTACTCATAGCTTCTTCTTGATATTTTCTAATTATCTCATTCTCTATGTTTTTATTTCCCTTTAAATACATAAGAATGGGATTTATAATTAAACTAATAACATCATCTCTATCATTTTCTAAAAATAACGGATCTAATTTGTTAACTATATAATTATAAGTCCACTCTTTCCCGCCACAATAAATCATAAATTCAATACCATAAGCGTTCTGTAATAATTTTACTTGTATACCAATTTCGTCAAAAGGAGTTTTAAGTTTATAACTTGTGGTTGAGCTGGTAAATAAGTTTCTGAACAGTACCCCCAGCGTAGGTATTACTCTGTTTGTTTCACTATGGTTTCTCTTAGAAGCTAAAGAAAATATTTTTTCAATATCTTGTTCGTTTTTTAAAGCCAAAAATAATGAATTGGCATCTTTTAAAGCAATAGATATCTCATTTTGTTCTAATTTTTTTAACTGAAGTTTAGCAGCGGTTTGTTCTAAATTACCGCGTTTAAAATCTTTTACGACATTTTCATATGCATCAATAAATTTCGATAATCTTTCAAACATATTTTCGAGTTTAGTTAACTTTTTAACTAAACTTTCATCTACTATTTCTTCACGTACATCTTTACATTTTTTAATCATACCTTCGATTTTAGATAATTTCTTTTCATAATTTTTTGGATCTATTTTACCATTGGTAATTATTTTTACAGCAAAGTTCTTATTGTAAATTTCTTTAATTTGGCTATCATCTGATTTCAAAAATTTTAAAAATAATTTTTTCTTTTCTTCGAAAGTTTTAATTAATGTTTCGATTTCGGATAATTTGTTTTTCAATTCAGTGTAATTCATATCTTTATTTCTCCTTTTTAAGAAATTTGAATAATTTCAAAAAATATGTTATAATAAAGTAAATCAAGTAGGAAGGGAGGATTTACAATGAAATTTAAAAAGCTGTTGTCTATGACTGCCTTTATTATATCGATGTATATTACACAAATCTGTTATACACATGCTTTTGACTTGGTTATTAAACCGAATGATTATTCAGAAATCAGCGATGCCTATGTTATGAATGAAATAGATAAAGAAGGCAAAGAACATTTCTTATTTGAATTTTCTTTGTTTTATTTGGGAAGATCTTTTTCTGACATTATTTCAGAAAGTAAAGAGCAACCGTTTAAATTAAAAATAACAGGTAACCAGTTAAATAAGCTTAAAAGGGCAATTCGACTTATTAATAATTTTCAAAAACAGCGTGATCAGCTTTCATGGGGTAGAGAATATGCGAAACTTCACGAATTATCAGACATTCAACATGTGAAACTTTTGAAATGTTTAGAAGAAGTATTTCAAAAAAATAAATACGTGTTACATTGTATTACCCAATAAAAAAATTGTCAAACTTATTGAATGATTTATCAGAACTATGAAATTATTTGTTTCATGGTTCTTTTAGTTATTCGCATATTTTCGTTTAGACAACTAAACTCGTAAAAATCCTTGTTACAGTTAATATATAGTTCATATGTTAGGTTTTTAAACTACATTTTTTATTTTCAATATTCGTAACTTTGTTTGTGTTTGGTGTGTAAACTTCCTTTGTCTGCGGATTGAAAAGCACATCTTGTAGACCTAATTTGATAAAGTTTAATCCCAACGGCTCTAAATCTTCCATATATCGGCACTCATCAATCTGCATTAAATTTGAGTCAAGTGCTGTTTTGTATGCTTCAAAACGTGTCTTTATATCGCCCTTTGTGATTTCTTTCGTATCGAACGCAAAATAAAAAGACTTCTTCTCACGTTCGAGAAGTAAGTCTCTATTAAGCGCACATTCAATTGCACTAAGTATAGGCATTACTGCTGTCTTTATGAACGTTTCCCAGTTCCAGTCTATCGGAACTCCGAAAATATCAAGAATAGAGTTATTAATTGATGCTTTGCTTTCATTAAGCTGCATTTCTGTCGATGTATTGCTAGCTTCTTTAAAGTCTAAATTATCGTTAAGAACTATCACGTTGTTCTCGGTATTACAGTAAAGCTCACGCCAAGCCCTTTTTAAACTGTCCATAGCTTCCTTAGTGATTTTCTTTTCGGACTTTATAAATCCCTTTTTGCTTCCGCCCGTAGAAACTAAGCTTTGTTCAAATTTAAGCGTTAAATATGCGACTTTCAAAAGTTCTTTGTTTTCTTCAATTATTCCCAGTCCATGTGCTCCGTCTTTTGTGAATCTAAGAATTTTTAAGAATTCAAAAGGTTTGTAGCTTCGGCCTTGAACTAAAATATTATAATCTTTAAAAATCGTCTCAAAATTCTCGGTTATGTAAACGTTTTCGTGATCTACATAATGAAGGAATTTTACTGCATTTCGTTTTTTGTTTATGTACGCATAAGCACCACCAAAAAGAAGATAATCCCGAACTAAAGCTCTTTTAAACTGAACACCGTCGAGAGTATCTTTAGTATCAAGGTTAAATAGATCACAACGTTCGTCTTCAACTTCTACTGTTTTTCTTTTTCCGTCTTTAAATTCCTCTTTGTAAAGCTTAATCGGAATCATTGAAACAACACTTGAAATTAAGCTTACACATCTAGAAACTGCAGGAATGTTCATTGCTTCGCGTTCTCCTATATATCTATCTTTAAAAACGCTTTTAAGCAAAAAATCATCGCTCTGTCTTGTTTCTATTTCTTCGTTTTTTTCTTTATTTCTAAAATTAAATAACTTCATGGTTACCTCCGTAATTGTGAATTTTATATTTTAAAATATAAATTAGTACTGCACCGACCAGCCTGTATCGTCAAATATAATATCTTGCTGAAGAAGATACACGGCGTTTATCAGCGCTACTACCATATCGACTTTTCCGTTTGATT
>CAMJYS010000072.1 GCA_946410005.1 uncultured Clostridia bacterium
CTGTAATCTCCAACTTCTGAAGAATAAGAAGACTTTCGCATTATATGAATATCATCAGGATTAATAAGCATTCCGATTTCGTCACCTGTTTCTTGACTTTTGGTAGTTTGTATCATCCACTTAAATCCGTCAACGTCTACAATTATTTCGTTATGTACGCCTTTAAAAGTTACAGACGTTACTAAGCCGGAAATATCTCCGTTTTCAGGTAAAGTAACTTTTATATCCTCAGGTCTTATAACAACGTCCACAGGACTCATTTTTTCGAAATTTTTATCAATACACTTGAATTCTTTCCCGGCAAATTTTACACGATAGTCGTCTATCATAATTCCTTCAACTATGTTACTTTCGCCAATAAAATCGGCAACAAAGGCATTTCTGGGTTCATTATATATATCTTCCGGTGTTCCAATCTGCTGTATCATACCTTTGTCCATAACTACAACGGTATCCGACATAGAAAGTGCTTCTTCTTGATCATGCGTAACCAAAATAAAAGTAATTCCTGTTTCTTTATGAATATTTTTTAGCTCTGATTGCATATCTTTTCTAAGTTTTAAATCCAAAGCTCCTAATGGTTCATCTAAAAGCAAAACCTTAGGTTCATTTGCAAGAGCTCGTGCGATAGCTACCCTTTGTTGCTGACCGCCTGAAAGTGATGTGACACGACGATTAATATATGACTCAAGATTCACCATTTTTAACATTTCTCTGACTTTTTTATTTATCTCATTTTCAGGTTTCTTTTGAATTCTAAGACCGAAAGCAACGTTTTCGTATACATTCAAATGAGGAAAAAGTGCATATTTTTGAAAAATTGTGTTGACTTCTCTCTTGTAAGCGGGGACTTTATTTATAGTACGACCACGAAAAAATATATCTCCGCTGTCTTGTTTTAAAAATCCCGCTATAATCCTAAGCGTTGTTGTTTTTCCGCAGCCCGATGGCCCTAAAAGTGTTACAAATTCCCCTTCTTTTATATCTAAACTTAAATCTTTAAGTATAGTTTCTCCGTTAAATGAAATGCTGATTTTATTTAATGAAATAATTGATTGTTTTAATTTCATATTCTTTTGTATTTTCACCGCTTTCATTATTTAAAAGTATATTTCGTTCCATTAGGTGTATCTTCTATTAAAACATTTTTTGAACTAAGATTATCCCTGATTTCATCTGCACGTTTCCAATTTTTTTCTTTACGAGCCATTTCTCTTTCTTTTAAAAGAGCCTCTATTTCTTCTTCGGTTATAGAATTTGCTGCTTTTTTATCTTTTTGTACTATTCCAAGAACAAATGTTAGATTTTTAAATAGCTCGGAAATTTCACATAAATATTCTTTGTCGGCGAAAATGTCATTTACGGACAAAATTTTTGTGTTTACATCTTTGATGAGTTCAAAAATTACAGATATAGCATCAGCAGTATTTAAATCATCATCCATAACCGCTTCGAATTTATTTTTATAAATTTGTAAATCTAAAACTCTATCGCTAACAACATTTTCAACTTTCGAAGCATTCGAGATTGCAAACTCTAAGTTATTTTTAAAGTTATAAAGTCTTTCAAGTGAAGCATTACACTGCTCTAAAATTTCTCCGCTAAAATTAATCGGACTTGTATAATGTGCCGACATAATTAAATATCTAATCGCTTCATATCCGTATTTTTCTGAAATTTCTCTAACTGTGAAAAAATTCCCGAGCGATTTCGACATTTTTTTGCTATCGACGTTTATATATCCGTTATGTAGCCAATAATTTGCAAACTTAGCGTCATTGCAGCATTCGCTTTGCGCAATTTCATTTTCGTGATGAGGAAAAATTAAATCTTGTCCTCCGCAGTGAATATCTATCGTTTTTCCTAAATGTTTTGACGCCATAACAGAACACTCTATATGCCAACCCGGCCTACCTTTTCCCCATGGACTTTCCCAATAAGGTTCGCCCTCTTTTGCTGATTTCCAAAGAGCAAAATCAAGCGGGTCATTTTTATCTTCGCCAACTCTAATTCTAGCACCTGATTGAAGATCATCTATTGTTTGTTTAGAAAGTTTTCCATAATCTTTAAACGCTCTCGTTTTAAAGTAAACGTCACCATTTGCGGCTTGATAAGCATAATTTTTATCTATTAAATTGCTAATCATGTTTATTATTTCTTGTATATTCTCAGTAGCTTTTGGGTGAAAAGTAGCCTCTTTGACATTAAGCCCTTCAGCATCTTTTTTATATTCTTCCATATATTTTTGCGATACGGCAAAAAAATCTGTCTTTTCTTCGTTCGCTTTTTTTATTATTTTATCGTCTATGTCTGTAAAGTTTTGAACAAAACAAACTTCAAAGCCTTTATATTCAAAATACTTTCGTAAAGTATCAAAAACGCATATCGGTCTTGCATTCCCGACGTGTATGTAATTATAAACTGTCGGACCGCAAGAATATATTTTTACCTTTTTAGGAGTAATCGGAACAAACTCTTCTTTCTTTTGTGTAAGCGTATTATAAAGCTTCATGGCTCTTTTCTCCTAACTATAAAATTTTAATTTATTTTTATGTATTTTCTACTATCAAAAACATATATTACTCCGGAAAGTACCGTCATTACAGAACAAATTAGTATAAGCGAATTTTTCATAAAATAAAATATCATATCATCAAAAGGTAATGCTACCATATTATTCAAAAAATCTGTAAACAACCTTATAATTAAAATTCCAAAAATAGTTGCCATTTGAGAAACAGTTTTGAGTTTACCATAAATATTTGCAGAAATTACAATTTTTTTACTTTCTAAGACTAAAATTCTTATTGACGTAACTAAAAACTCTCGAACAACAACTAAAATTGTTACAATTGCCGGAACGTCTCCTGACACAGAAAAGCAAATAAATATTGACATTACCAATATTTTATCTGCTATAGGATCCATTAATTTTCCGAAATCGGTTATTAGATTATTTTTTCTTGCAATTTTTCCGTCAAGATAATCTGTATATGATGCTACAAAAAATAATAGTAAAGCCATAAAATATCTTCCGGGTATTTGTTCGCAAAGTAAAAATAATACTATAATCGGTACTAATATAATCCTAAAAACAGTAAGTTTATTTGGTAAATTCATATTTATCACCACCATTCAACAATCTTTTTCTATATCAACAGCGTATTTTATAGTGCCCCAGCTATATCCTAATCTTTGAAGCGAACCAACAAGTCTTTTTTTTATTTTTTCATCCAAATTTACGACATTTCGGCATTTTTTTTGAATAAATTTTTTCGCTATTTCGTATTCGTCAAAATCAATTTCTTCCAAAATATCGTCTATAATATTTTTATCTATTCCTTTTTTGGAAAGCTCGTAGTTTACTCTTGAGCCTGAATAAAATTTTCTGAAAATAAGTTCATTTGCCAGACTTTTAGCAAACTCAAAATCGTTCAAAAGCCCTAGTTCACTCATTTTTTCAACCGCTTGTTTAGCTGAACTTTCGTCGAAAGACTTTTGCTTTAATTTTTGCTCTAATTCTTTTTTAGAATGTGCTCTGAAAGAAAGCAAATTTAGCGCTCTTTCTTTCGCTTTATAATTATTAATATCGGTAAGAGCGGCGGATAATATTTTTTCGTCAATATATCCGCCTATTTTAAACCCTTGTTTTATAAATACTTCGTCTGGTATGCTAGCAAAATATTTTTTATCAGCATAAATCAATATATTACCACGTTTACTTTTTTTAAAACTTGTAATTATCATTTTATTATACTTACCCTATTTAATATTATTCAAAAAGTTTCTAAAAATTTTTATTCGCTTTCTTTTTCTTCGATTTCTTCTGTATTGGCTTCGGTATTTCTAGCCATAGATGGTTTTGCGTATATAGTATTTGCGCTGCTGCGAATTTGTTCTTCTAGATTTTGTGTAAATTCAGGATTTGCTCTTAGATATTCTTTTGTTTTATCTCTTCCCTGAGCAAGTTTCTTCTCACCAAACGCAAACCATGAACCACTCTTTTGAATTATATCTAGCTTAACCGCTAAATCTAAAATTTCTCCCTCATGAGAAATACCCTGTCCATACATAACATCGAATTCCGCTTCTCTGAATGGTGGAGCGATTTTATTTTTTACGACTTTTGCTCTTGTACGGGAGCCTATCATTTCTCCGTTTGATTTAAGTGTTTCTATTCTTCTTATATCGATTCTTACTGATGAATAGAATTTAAGTGCACGTCCGCCCGGAGTTACTTCGGGAGATCGGAAG
>CAMJYS010000073.1 GCA_946410005.1 uncultured Clostridia bacterium
AGAACGAAATATTTTTCACAAAAAATTTTTTCACTCATATTATTCAAATAAAGGAGTGGATACATTGTGAATAATAACACATCTTCAAACTTTTTTCTATCAGTAAATTCTCCAAACGGAGTATTTTCTATATTTAAAGAGCTTTACAAACCTAACGATGATTGGTTTTGCTATATTTTAAAAGGCGGACCCGGAACAGGAAAATCAACACTAATGAAAAAAATTGCTGAAAAATCTATTGCAAAAAACAACTATACGGAGTTAATTCACTGCTCTTCTGACCCAAATTCTCTCGATGCTGTAATAATTCCATGCTTAAAAACAGCCATAGTCGACGGAACATCACCGCACACATTAGATCCGACATTTCCCGGATTATCCGATACAGTAATCAATTTATGCGACTGTTGGAATTCAAAAAAATTATTAAAACATAAATCCGCACTACTGGATTTATATCAAAAAAACAAATCTTTTCACGATACTTCTAAAAAATATTTACACACTTACGGACAAATTGATAAAGAAATGAAGAAAATAATAGAAAATTGTACATTAAAAAATGAAATATCAACCTACTGCGAAAAATTTTCAAAAAAAATATTTAAAAATTCATCTTCATCAATTTGCTCTGAAAAATTAAGGTTCATTAGTTCTATTACACCTAGCGGTCACATTTGTTTTGAGGAAAGTTTAATCTCTCAAGCCGATAAAATTTTTATAATTGAAGATAATTTTTCGGTTGTTGGAAATTTGATTTTACAAAATTTAAGAAATATTGCTTTAAATCACAGACTGAATATAACAACATGCTTACAGCCTCTTGCTCCTGACAAAGAAATCGAAGCGATTATTATTCCTGAACTCAAAGTAGCATTTAAACTCGAAAACCCAAAAGCATTACCACTCAAGTTAAAAAATAAAATAGAATACAAAAAAATAAGCACTAAGAAATTTTTGAACACGACTGAATTGTCGAAACACAAAAATTTAATAGCACTCAATAGGGAAATTTGCAAAGAACTTTTGTATAAATCCGTAAATAATTTACATAATGCTTTGTTGGTACACAACGAAATTGAAGAATTTTACAAAAGTTCCATGAATTATTCTAAGTTAGATAAAATCACAAACAAGATATTATCGGCTATTCCTTAACTTTTTTAACCAATTTTAAATCTTGAGAAATCAAGAAGTTTTGAAAATCCACTTTCAAGCGCACAGGCTCCTTTTGCGAAAATATTTGTTACTTCTTTTTCCTCTTTTTCTCCAAATTTATATTTGTATTTTTCACCATTTTTATCTATTTTTAAATTCAATGAGTTCGCAACTATAGCAAATAAAGTTGTATATGTTACTGCCAAACCAAATGTTACACCAACTGTTTTAATTAAAACATCACAACCTCTAGATACAACAACTTTAAATTTAGAATACAATTCTTTTGCTGTCGATTTTTTATCTTTTTCGCTAATTTTATTATCATCTAACTTTTTGCTGAGCTCTTCTATTTCTTTGACTTCTTTTTCTGTCAATTTCAGCTCATCTTTTTTGCTTATAATCTGTTTAGAAATATCTTTGTATACAGTTACAACATCTTTATTTAATTTATTCGTATCCGTTTTTAACTTTTGAAATGGTCCGGTTATAAAATTAATAGAGCAAATCAATGCCATTAATGCTTTTAACATAAAACTATCCCCTATCTTTAAATTTATTATTTCTTGACTACAAATATATTATATCAAATTAAATTATAAAAGTCAATACATTTTATAATAAAATTACGCTGAAAATTAATATAAATTTTGCTTTATATTTATATAAATTCACAAATTCATTTTGCTTGATATTTCTATAATACGCTCAAAATCTTTATTTAAGAACCAATATCCAAACAAAGATTCCACACCTGTCGCTCGATGATATTCACAAGCTGAAGCGCTTTTTGGAACTGTTTTTACCCTAGCGTTTCTCCCACGTTTATAAACTTCAAGTTCTTCCGACGTAAGAACATCTTTTATTGCTTCGAAAAAATCCGATTGCGCTTTACAACATACATTATTTACTTTCACTTTGTTTAGTTCACCGATATTATAATTAAATTTACAAGCAATTTTTTCTCGAACCACTAACTCGTATACCGCATCGCCCACAAAAGCTAATTTATGAATATCTAGCAAACTCGCATCATTTATAATCTCGTTCATAAGTAAAACTACACCTAATCAACAAAGTCAAATTCTATTTCATTTACTCTTACGGTATCGCCTTCTTTTGCTCCCGCTTTCTTTAATTCGTCCGTAAGACCATATTTATTTATACTGTTTTGGAAATAACACATCGAATCATAATCCTCGAAATTAACAGAATCTATTAATTTCTCGAGCCAGCGAGATTTAACTTCATAAACTCCATTTATATTTTTTATTTCTAAAACATCATCATTTTGAGTATACTTACTCTCAAAATATTCGGGTTCAAAAAGTTTTGCCGGCGGTAATTCATCTAATTTTTTAGCAATTAAATTCAGCATATCTTTAATACCTTTTTGTGACGCCGCCGAAATCTCTATAAATTCAAAGCCTTTACTCGTTACATATTCTCTAAATTTAGAAATTTTTTCGCTGTCTGCTATATCACATTTATTTCCGACGACAATCATTGGCCTTTTGGAAAGATTTTCGCTAAATTTAAAAAGTTCGTTATTTATAATTTCAAAATCTTTGCACGGGTCTCTATCTTCTGAGCCGGATATATCCACAACATGAACTAGTAGACGACATCTTTCTACGTGCCTTAAAAATTTATGGCCAAGCCCTATTCCTTTCCAAGCACCTTCTATAAGTCCCGGAATATCTGCCATAACAAATGATTTTTCATCTGAATATTTAACAACTCCCAAAATCGGTGAAAGTGTTGTAAAATGATAATTTGCAATTTGCGGTTTAGCCTCACTGACAGAAGAAATAATCGTAGATTTTCCTACATTAGGGAATCCAATCAATCCAACATCTGCCAGTAATTTTAGCTCTAATTTTATATCCATTGCTAAAATTTTTTCTCCGGGCTTAGAAAAACGTGGAGATTGTTTTGCGGCAGTTGCAAAATTCATATTTCCAGCTCCGCCTTTTCCGCCCTTTGAAATTACGCACGGCTCGTTAGTAGAAACATCAGCGATTATTTTATCTGTCTCTAAATCTTTTACAATCGTTCCGAACGGAACTTTTATAACCAAGTCTTCTCCGCTTTTACCCGCTTTTCTTCCCGAAGAACCGTTTTGCCCATTTTGTGCATGAAATTTCTTTTTATATCTAAAATTTGACAATGTAGATAAATTACTATCGGCAACAAATATTACAGAACCGCCCCTGCCACCATTACCTCCGTCAGGACCACCATTGGCTGTAAAAACGTCTCTGTGGAATGAAACAGCACCATCGCCGCCATTACCTGCTTTAATATTTATTGTAGCTACGTCTACAAACATATTTTTCTCCTTAAATTTACTATTACAATAATAAACATCAAAGAGCAAGCCAAATTCAAGCTCGCTCTAATTAGTAAAAAATATTCAAAAAATTGAATACAACTAACACTATGCGTAAACGCTAACTTTTTTGCGATCTTTTCCCATACGCTCAAATTTAACTGTTCCGTCAATTTTGGCATAAAGTGTATCGTCTTTTCCACGTCCTACATTTTCGCCAGGATGAATTTTTGTTCCACGTTGTTTATACAAAATATTTCCGGCTAAAACATATTGTCCGTCTGCACGTTTAGCGCCTAAACGTTTCGATTCGGAATCACGTCCGTTACTTGTAGAACCTTGACCTTTTTTGTGTGCAAAAAGCTGAATATTAATATTTAACATTTAATTACACCTCCAAATAGCTAACTTTTAAATTTTTCGGATAACTTTCTTCCAATAACAACAAATGTTTTTTCAAGCCTAAAAGTATATCCTCATACTTAAAATATTGATTCTCATCAAAAACAGCTCGCATATATCCAGATTTTTCATCGATATTTATATTGGCTTCAACTTGCTTTATATCCGTAATCGTATTAACTGCCATATATATAGCCGACGAAACTGCCGCACAAACAATATCTGTGCCGCTTTCGGAATATCCCGAATGACCTGAAATTTCAAATCCAATATTTTTTCCTGAGTCTAATAAGATCGGAAGAGCACACGTCTGAACTCCAGTCACACGTATCAATCTCG
>CAMJYS010000074.1 GCA_946410005.1 uncultured Clostridia bacterium
AACTACTCTCCTACTATGGAGATGATGGATGCAAACGGTGGATATAACAAGGATCATGAGATATTGCTACCAAATCAAGTTTTTCGATATTTTGTTTCTTCAAAAATTCCGAAACAACTCCTGCGGGTTCTTTGTCGCCCGAATCGATTAATATATTTTTACCATCGCAATTTATATATGCACAATCGGCTTTTCCTACGTCTAAAAAATACACTTGTAGCGGTAAATTTTCGGAATTCAAAGTTTGATTTTCCGGCGCTTGCGGAGTAATTTCTTTTGAGTTTTTATAGTTAAATAATATTGATATAAATACAACGAAAATTAAAAATGATAAATAAAATAAAATTTTTTGTAATTTTAATTTTTTCATTTTTCCTCCGAAAAATTAGAATCTTTTTTGTTCATTTTCATTTCTAAATATTGCTGGTAATTAATTAAAACCTGTCTTGCTTTTGAGCCTTCGTGTGGCCCAACTATTCCCATTTGTTCCATTTCATCCACAAGTCTTCCGGCACGTGCATAACCTACTCTAAGTCGTCTTTGAAGAAGAGAAGTTGAAGCCTGTCCGGCTTCTACAACACACTTTATTGCTTCATCCATCATTGGGTCTGTAGAGCTGTCATTTTGCGAGGAATCTTTAGACTTTGAATTTTCTGATACTGCATTTTTTTCAATTTCTTCGGCAATTTTCAAATCATAATTGCTCTCTTTTGATTCTTTTATAGATTCTATTATATTCTCAATTTCTCTGTCAGTAACAAAACAACCTTGTACACGAATAGGCTTAGGTGCTCCGACAGGTGAAAACAACATATCTCCACGACCTAAAAGTTTTTCCGCACCGCTCATATCTAAAATTGTTCGTGAGTCTATTTGCGACGAAACCGCAAGTGCTATTCGACTCGGAATATTCGCTTTGATTATACCCGTGATAACATCCA
The DNA here is from genome assembly GCA_946410005.1 of uncultured Clostridia bacterium. GTDB lineage: Bacteria > Bacillota > Clostridia > Oscillospirales > Acutalibacteraceae > UMGS1491. Next base: position 942 of record CAMJYS010000074.1, read on the forward strand.
CGGACGGTCTTTGAGTGGCGATTACAAGATACATTCCGGCCGCTCTCGCCATTTGTGCCAAACGACAAATATAATCTTCAATTTCGTTCGGAGCCGCCATCATTAAATCGGAAAGCTCGTCGATTATAATCACGATTTGTGGCATTTTTTCGAGGACTTCTCCGTTTTTATCGGTAACGGTTGGGTGCCTTGAAATAAAATCATTATATGAATTTAAATCACGAACATTATTTTCCGCAAATTTTTTATAACGATTAAGCATTTCATTTACTGCCCAGTTTAATGCACCTGCGGCTTTTTTAGGGTCTGTAACGACCGGAACAAGTAAATGCGGAATACCGTTATATATTCCAAGCTCTACGACTTTCGGGTCAATCATTAATAATTTTACTTCGTCAGGGCTTGCGTTATACAAAATACTTATTATAAATGAATTTATGCAAACAGATTTACCTGAACCCGTTGAGCCTGCTATTAATAAATGTGGCATTTTAGCTAAATCTGCCGTCATTATTTCGCCCGAAATATCTCTGCCGAGTACGACTGTAAGTTTGCTTTTTGACGATTTGAATTTTTGCGACGCTATTAACTCTCTCATTTTTACAATGCTTACGACTTTATTCGGAATTTCGACTCCAACTGCAGCTTTGCCGGGGATTGGAGCTTCTATTCTTACGCCTGTTGATGCTAAGTTAAGCGCTATATCGTCCGAAAGAGTCGTGATTTTACTTATTTTAACGCCCGAAGCGGGTTGCAGTTCATATCTTGTTACAGCCGGCCCACGACTTATATCGACAATTTTAGTCTGAACATTGAAGCTTTTAAGAATATCCACAAGCATTTTTCCGTTATGATTTAATTCCGCACTTATGTCGCTGTTGTTCGGTGCATCTGATTTATCCAAAAGATCAATTGACGGAAACTTATATTCGCTGTACGATGTCGATTCTTGCGGGACTTCAAAAGTATCCTCAACTTCTTTTTTATTTTTAGATTTTCCGGAAGAAATTTCAATAATTTCTTCTTTATCTTCATTTTTTATTTTTGAAATAAATTTTTCAGTAACTTTCGAGATTTCATCGGTATCGTCTTGAATTGTAGTATTTTTTGAAAAATTTTCATTTTCAGGTTTTGAAATAATATCTAAATCAAAGTCATTTTTATTCGATTTTGATTTTTTTGGTTTTCGATTTTCTCCTATAGAAATATCTATTTCGGAATTACGTCTGTTTTTAAACAAATCAAAATTTGTGTTTTCAATTTTTTCTTTTATAGCAACTGCAGGCTTTGAAAATGCATCCAGCAATTTAGCAAGCGTCATGCTTGTAAGTATCATAATGCAGATAAATAAAAAAATTATACTTGTTACTTTTGCTCCGGCCGAACCAAATGCCCACACAAAAAAAGAGCCTAACAATCCCCCGAAAAGTCCGCTGCTTCCGTTTAAATTTCCTAATTTATATTCGTCTATAACATGTAAAAACCAATTTTTTTGAGCTTCTGTTTTAGATAAATCCGAAAAAATATAAAATAACGAACACGAAATAAAAATTGTTATCGCACAAATAACAATTTTTAATTTAGAATAATTATCGGTTTTATTTAAGGCTTTTAGAATAATCAGCGATATGCTGAAAATCGGCAACAAAATTGAGCAAATTCCAAAAAGTCCAAATATAAAATCGTGCAACCATAACCATATATTTTCGCCCGGTATAATAATTAAAAACAAAAATAGTATAGAAATTCCAAAAATCAATATTTGGAACAGAGAGTCATCGATTTTGTTATTAGAATATTTTTTTTTCCGATTTTTTTTAGGCGAATAATCAGCCACTATATTTTTACCTCCTAAATTATTAAACTACGAATTTTTATAACGGATTTCCCGTAAATATATTAATTCCTTGTATTTGCTCATAAATTCCGACTATTAGAGATGTAATACCTAGCACAAAAGTGTAAATTACAAAAATTATCATTTTATCGGTTTTTAAAAGCCATTTGAATAGTTTTATTGATAAAAATCCAACGATTGCCGAAACTAACATTCCAACTAACACGGAATTTATATTCATAGATGAAATTGCACCTATTTCAACGGATTCTTTTAATTCCAAAGCCGCAGCGGCAATAATTGCAGGAATACCGAGCACAAAAGAATAATCAAGAGCTGTTTGTTTTTCAACACCTCTTAAAAGACCTGTTGAAAGAGTTGAACCCGAACGAGATATTCCCGGAAATATTGATGCAATAAATTGAACCACTCCAATCCAGATAGCGTCTATTGAGTTAATTTCTTTTCGTGAATCATTTTTTAATTCTTCTCTTGAAAATTTATATTTTTTGAAATTTTGCTTTTTTGTTCCGAGTTTTAACATCAAACTTGTCAAAACAAGTGATATACCGACCAAAATTATATTTCTCTCGCTAGAAAGTTCCTCGGCAATGCCTTTTATGTTTGTTCCGCTTCCGGGTATCGGCAAAAATAGCAAAAATAGCGGTAATAGTCCTAAAAATAGCATTACTATCATTCTTTGATTTTCGTTTAAATGTTTAAAGCTAAATTTACCCGTAAAAATGTCTTTTAACATTTCCAAAAACGCAACAATTAAATTTAAAATCGTTTTGTAATATACGGCCAAAACGGCGATTAGTGTTCCGATATGTAACATTACATTGAAAAATAAATTGTTTTCTTGTATTCCCAAAACATGTTGCGCCAAAAGTAAATGTCCGCTACTCGAAACAGGCAAAAACTCTGTCAATCCTTGAACTATTCCCTGAATAATTGCATCCAAAATACTCATAAATAAAAACCGCTCCCTATTTTTAAAATTCAAAAAATACTTAAAACTTAACTTATTAATTATATCAAATTATCGATATTTTTTATACATAAAAATAAATATAATTTTAAAATATTTGTCTTTAGTTTGATTAATCTAAAAACAAAAAAATTTTGCAAGGTAAAAAAAATATGATAAAATATAAATAATAAAATATTCATGTTAGTTTTAGAGCTTGTGGTTTTGAATGTCATATTTAAAGTTAAGAAGTGTTCTCTTTAAGAAAAGAGGTAAAAAATGGGTATTTTTTCGAATCTAATTATTTCAGCAAAAAGTTTGATAAGAACGTTTAGAATAAGTGATATTTTAGACATAGCTATTGTTTCATTTTTAATATATCATTTAATAAAATTCATCAGGGAATCTCGTTCCGGGCAACTTGTTAAAAGATCGGAAGAGCACACGTCTGAACTCCAGTCACACGTATCAATCTC
>CAMJYS010000075.1 GCA_946410005.1 uncultured Clostridia bacterium
ATTGATACGTGTGACTGGAGTTCAGACGTGTGCTCTTCCGATCTCAATCGGAAGCATTCCGTTTAAATCTGACGAAGGCTCTGAACTAGTAAAATTAAATATATTAAAATTATTAAATGAAAAATATGGAATCGTCGAGGAAGACTTTATTTCCTCAGACTTAGAACTTGTTCCGGCTATGAAATCATCTGACATAGGATTTGACAGAAGTTTAATCGGCGGATATGCTCACGATGACCGTTCATGCGCTTACCCTTCGTTCAAAGCGATTTTCAATTGCAAAGAACCTGAAAAAACCGTAGTTGTTCTTTTAGCTGATAAAGAAGAAATCGGAAGCACTGGAAATACCGGCACTAAATCGAACTTTTTGAAGTATTTTATTTCAGACCTTGCAAATATTGATGGCGTTAAAGGCAGAGATGTTTTAAGTAAATCGAAATGTCTTTCGGCTGATGTAAACGCTGCTTATGATTCTACTTTTGCGAATAATTTTGAAAGCATGAACAGTTCGTTTATAAACAAAGGTGTAGTAGTAGAAAAATACACAGGACACGGCGGGAAGTATGATACATCTGAGGCTTCTGCGGAATTCACGGGAGAAATACGAAAACTTTTAAACGAGAATAATATTCTCTGGCAAAGCGGAGAACTCGGAAAAGTAGATACAGGAGGAGGCGGAACAATCGCAATGTTTATAGCAAATCTAAATGTTGACGTTATAGATATCGGTGTTCCTGTTCTTTCTATGCACGCACCGTTTGAAGTTATTTCAAAAATAGATTTATTCATGACATATAAGGCAATTTTAGCTTTCTTAAACGCATAAAAGATTTCACTGCATAATCTTGAATTAGATTATGCAGTGATTTTTAAATAAGATAGCTATATTCTGCAAAGTCATTTTTAGAAACCATTTTGCCCTGTTTCTTTATTTCATATTCCAGTGCTTTAACAACATGTTTCATCTCGACTTTTTTACTCTCACTCGCCGCCATAAAACTAGAACTTAAAACGATATTTTTGATGTTTCCTCCTGAAATTTCGAAATTTTTAGCTAAAAACTCAAAATCAACATCGTCTGAAATCGGGGTTTCTTTCGGGAACATTTTTTGCCATATTTCTTTTCTAGATACATAATCCGGCATGGTAAAATGAACAACATAGCTTATTCTTCTGAAAAACGCTTTGTCAATATTTTCGGTAAAGTTCGTCGTCATTATCGTTATTCCGTCGTATTCTTCCATTTTTTGAAGTAAATAAGATGTTTCCATATTAGCATTTTTATCATGCGAGTCTTTTACTTCTGTGCGCTTCCCTAAAATTGCATCGGTTTCATCGAAAAGCAATATCACATTGCTTCTTTTTGCGCTATCAAAAACTTCTCGCAAATTTTTTTCAGTTTCGCCTATATATTTCGAAACAATTTTAGAAAGATCAACTTTGTAAATTTCTAGTCCGAGTTCACTCGAAACAACTTGCGCTGCCATAGTCTTACCTGTTCCGGGCGGCCCTGAAAAAAGCATGCTAAGACCTCTACCATAAAGTACTCGTTTTCCCATCCCCCATTTATCGTAAACTATATGTTTATATTTAACTCTATCGCATGCCACTTTTATTATATCTTTTTGACTCTTTTGCAAAACCAGTTCATCCCACGTGTGTTTCTTTTTTATAACTGTAACTTTATCAAGAAGCACCTCTGTTACCTGCCCATAAGATGAATTACAAATCTCGTTTTTATCTATCAATTTATTATTATTTAATCTTGAATTATTAACGGCTCTCTCGACGGTTTCTTTTATCTGCTTGGGAGTAAAATCAAATTTATTTGCTAATTCATGAATATCCAAACTTTTATCGTATTTGGCTTTACTTAAATAGTTTTTCCAAATCGTAAAATTTTCTTCGTTACTTAAATTTTCGAGCTCTAATTCAATTATACTATCACCTTTCAAATACGGCTGAATATAAACTTTTTCGCTCGACAAAAAAAATATAACATCTGAAAAATTTGAAGATACACTTATAATTTTACTTAAACAATTACCAAAATCTTCTTTATTAATACGATTTATATTATCAAAACATATAAAGCTTCTGTTAAAGAAAGCTTCTCGACATATAGAAAGTAAATCCTCTATAAAATTTTTACCGCTATAAAAAGATAAATCTATAAACATAACACTTTTTGATAATATATCGCAAACTCTTTTTACTATGGTCTTTTTACCTATTCCCTCACAACCATATATAAATATTCTGTTTTTTCCTTCAGATTTTTTTAAAAAATCAGACAACTTTAAAGCTTTGTCTTCTCGAATAATCAATGAACTATTTTCGTCGCTGGGAAAATATAAGTTTGATTCGGAAAAATTTAACTCTTTACAAGCATTAGTAACAATATTTAAAAAAACTCCGTCATCTAAATCTAAATTTTCATCATTAAAACAGTGTAAGTTCATCTTGGAAGATACATCACTACACAAAGAATAATAATTTTTTATTAAAAATATGTCTTTTTCAAAAAAATAAAGTTTAATTACGGCGCTGTACGTAATTTTAGACATATTCTCTATTTTTAAAAAATCGGATAAATATTTGTTGTCGCTTTTTATTAAAATAAAACACATCAATATGAAATATTCTATTTCACTAAATCCACAAATTTTTTTAAAGTATTCCCCCGCAAAAATTTTATTTTTACTCACTTTTTTTCTGCATTGTATAAAATTATTTATATATTCTATTTCTTCGAGAGCTTCTAACTTTGATTTTTCAAAATCACTACAGTTTAAAGCTTTTAGGTATAAATTTAAAATTCTCCTCACCCTAAAAAACTCTGTACTCAGATATTCTTGATTGTCTTTATACGGAGTATTCATAAGGTCCTTATTCAATAAATCATTATATGTTTCTTGCATATTAAATCCTTTAATTTTAAGTTATTCTATTACGGAACATTCTCTTTTGTAGCACCCGGATTTGTAATCTGTATAACTCCTCCCCAATTGCACATAAGTTTTGAAGAATTATTTAAAATTGGAGCAGTACCGAGCATAACCGTAGGACTACCCGGAGTCCATGGTGCATTTGTAACAGGTATGCACGGCATAGGAGTTAAAACACCCAATGCAGCAGACGTTGCCGCAGAAACTTGAGGATTAGAAAGCGACGTACAATTTCCGAAAGGCATTATATTTACCATCGGTTTGTTATCCATGATATTGGCAACAGGTTTATTTTCCACCATTACTTTATTATTTGGTAAAACCATAAGATTAGATGGTGCCATACCGAAAGAACACATACATTGAGCTGTCGCAACAACAGGAAGTCCCATAAATTAACTATTTTCCTCCTTATTTTTTTTTGAAAATTTTCTTAAATTAACACTACCGATAAAAGCCTCTCCTGACGAAACTTTTCCGCCAATATCAAAAGAAATATGAGATTTAGAATCACTTGTTTTAAATTCAAAATTCAAGTTACTGTCTTTCATAAATTGAGGCATAAATGGAATCAATATTTTGCCATCGGCATTTGTTTTTAAATTCCACATAGGATAAAATACTCCGTTTGGTTCTATTTTTTCTGAAACATTATCTTTCAAAATATAACATTTTTTTTCAGCATCATAACCGAAAATTTCCAATTCAAATTCCTTGTTATCTACAACATATAAAAACTTTTGACCTATAATATTACTGACTAGCTCCTCAATATTAAGCTTAAGAAAATCGCCGGATTGCTCTACAGGCTCCAAAAGTTTTAATATTTTATATTCGTTTTTTAAAATAATGGATATATCTTCATTTTTTACAAATTCTTTTCTGTGGAATAATGTAATTTCAAAGCGTGTAATCCTCGAAAAATTCACATTGTCCATTGCATACGGCAGATAAAATTCCGTAACACGAGTTTCATTTTCTTGTAATGCAACAGAAAATTCCATATCAATATATCCTTTACAGGAAATATTTATCGTATAGTTTCCGGGATATAAATTTGAAAAAACATAATATCCATCATCTTTTCTTGTATAAGGGTTTTGTTTCCCGTTACACAAAATAACCGCATTTATAATCGGAGCCTTTGAATATAAATCTTTTAATTTAAAAACAAGCGATGCTTTATGAATTACTCTCATATTTAGATCGGAAGAGCGTCGTGTAGGGAAAGAGTGTAGATCTCGGTGGT
>CAMJYS010000076.1 GCA_946410005.1 uncultured Clostridia bacterium
GTCCTTTTATTTTCATATCGTGATTCTATTTCTTCTATTCGTTTTTAGCAACGCCGCACTGATTAAAGAAATAATAGCAATAATTCCTGCGATAAACGCTAAAAACATGGATATGATATTTAAACCGGGTATCCAACATCCTACCACTCCAATAATAGAAATTATTAGCGCTACTATTCCAAGTGTGTTGCTTCCTCCTTTTTTGATTTCTGTGCCAGATTGATTGTTGTCCATAGAACATATCTCCTAAAATATTTTAAATGCACAATTTTGTAATTAAAAATATGCATTTTTTATTACTATATAACAAACAATATTTCATGTCAAGCGGAAATATCAAAATGATAATGAAATATCATTTTGACGATATAAAATCTGATTAGGAGAGTTAACGTTTTTATGCGAGTTTCATACTATGATATAGAAATATAAAAAACCAAATAAAAATTAAATTTATAAAAAATTTAAAAGGTGGGAAAAAGTATGGATAACTCCATGATGGAAATGGTAGCAGGACAATACGGCATAACTATGTTTCCGTCAAAACCTGTTATTGGTATGGCCTATGTTCCGTATCAAAGAAACGGAAGCGATATTTATGTACCCGAGCAAGGACTAGAGGCCGGAACAATGTTTGTTAATTTAGATAAACCCTTCGAAGGCGAAACAGTAGGTGATAATAAATGACAGATAGAGAAATGATGCTTAGACAAATTGCAACAGTTGATTTTGCTATTGTTGAGCTTAATTTGTATTTAGATACTCATCCGAGTGATCAAGAAGTAAATTCAAAATTGAATGATTATAAAAAGCAAAGTGAGGAACTTCGAAATAGATATCAAGAAATGTACGGCCCGTTAACTTCTGAAACTGCGGAAGATAATCGTTGGGGATGGATTGCGGATCCTTGGCCGTGGAATTTACCGGAAGAAGGTGAAAACTAATGTGGGCTTATGAAAAAAAATTACAATACCCAGTTAAAATAAAGAATCCAAATCCAGCGTTAGCAAAAATGATAATAAGTCAGTACGGTGGACCGGACGGAGAATTAGGTGCATCGCTTAGATATTTAAGTCAAAGATTTTCTATGCCATATCCTGAATTAAAAGCAATTTTGACAGATATCGGCACAGAAGAATTAGCACACTTGGAAATGATAGGCGCAATAGTTTATCAACTTACAAAAAATTTGTCGCCAGAAGAAATTCAAAAAAATGGTTTTGCAGATTACTTTGTAGATCACACAACGGGAGTTTATCCAACTTCTGCAAGTGGAAGTCCGTTTAACGCTGCAAGTATAGCTGTTAAAGGCGATCCGATAACAGATCTTCACGAAGACTTAGCAGCAGAGCAGAAAGCTCGAACAACTTACGATAATATTTTGAGATTTTGCGACGATCCAGATGTTAGAGATCCGATAAAGTTTTTAAGAGAAAGAGAAATCGTGCATTATCAGCGCTTTGGTGAAGGATTACGACTTTGTACAGATAAACTCGATAGCAAAAACTTTTACGCATTTAACCCTTCGTTTGATAAAAAATAGAAATATACTCCTGTGTCTATTGGTACAGGAGTATAAATTTTCTTGGATGATGGTTATTTATTTACTTTTTTAGAATATTCAATTGATTTGTCCCAAAAATCAAAGAATCCTTGTCCGTAAATATCATCATAGTATTTTCTATGTTTTTCGCTTATTTTTTCAAATTCTTTTTTTAGCGCAGAGTTATTTTCTAAATTATCTTGTATGAGCTTGCCTCTTTTTACCATAATTTCCATATCTTTTTTCGAATATACTGTTTTAGAATATTTCCTAAATTCAGAAACTAATTTTTGAACTTCCGGATCGCTTGGATCTTTGTGCTTTAATTTTGAAAGTTTTTCGAAAAAGTTTGTCATGTTTTCTTTCATCTTATCGTTTTTTGCAAGAGCTGAAGAAGGCATTGCTAAAAACAGATAGAAAAACAAATTTACAGTATAAAAATTCAAATAACGATATTCGAAATTTTTAGCATACGAATGTGTTTTATGGTCAAATTCATCAATATGATCATTGAATAATTTTTACGCTACCTATTCGATTTTTGCAATGCCGGTACGTAGCCAGTAGTGTTTAGGGCTATGCCCGAAAATGAAATACCACCCGCTTTGTGGGTGGATCATTATTTATTATCTTTATAGTTCATATAGTCTATTAAATCTAAAATTTTACAGCTGTACGCCCATTCGTTATCGTACCACGAAACAAGTTTTACAAAGTTAGGATTTAACATTATACCTGCTTTTTCGTCAAACACAGAAGTGTGATAATCTCCCGAAAAATCACTCGAAACAACAGGCTGATTTGTATATCCGAGAATTCCGAACATTTCATTTTCAGAAGCCCTTTTTATTTCCATACAAATTTCTTCGTAAGATGTGCTTTTTTCTAATTTGCAAGTTAAATCCACAACCGAAACATTCATAACCGGAACTCTGAACGACATTCCGGTCAATTTCCCTTTCAACTCCGGAATGACAAGTCCGCAAGCTTTCGCTGCTCCTGTCGACGAAGGAATTATATTTCCGAAAGATGATCTTCCGCCACGCCAATCTTTTACAGATATACCGTCAACAGTATTTTGAGTGTTTGTTGTTGCGTGAATTGTTGTCATTAATCCTTCTACTATTCCAAATTTATCATTTATGACTTTTGCAAGTGGTGCCAAACAGTTTGTTGTGCAAGAAGCGTTAGAAACTATGTCCATAGAACTTTCGTATTTATCTAAATTTACTCCGCATACAAAAGTTGGTGTTACGCTATCTTTTGCCGGGGCGGATATTACAACTTTTTTCGCACCTGCTTCGATATGAGCGTGTGCCTTTTCGCTTGTACAAAACACTCCGGTGGACTCTATGACATATTCTGCTCCTAAACTTCCCCAAGGAATATTTTTGGGCTCTTTTTCGGAAAATATGTTAATCTGTTTTCCGTTGAGATATAACATATTTCCCTCAAATGTTATATCAGCATCGAATATTCCGTGTGCACTGTCGTATTTAAGCATATATGCCATATAATCAGATGTGATGAATGGGTCATTTATACCGAGAATATTAAATTTTTCGGGATTGCTTGTTGCTGCTCTTAATACCATTCTGCCGATTCTTCCGAATCCATTAATTCCTATTTTTATTGCCATGTTTAAAAATACAACTCCTTGATTGAAAATATACTTTAATTAATATGTCATATATATTAATAAATATTTCTATCTTATGCTGATTGACCTTATATTAGGCTCTTTCGGTTCATGTATTTGCTTGTGTGCTTCTGCTAAAATTAACACAATGTAGCAGGATAACAACAGTTCAATCATACATGTGGATGCCGAAACTTCACTTATACCGTTATTCGCAAAGTAATTTATTACAGTCGGAATACAATGACAAGCGGACAAAATTACGCTGGGTATACCGAAAAAAAACATAAGCTTCGTGTTGTTAGATGTAGACGATGTAGAAAATATTTGTGTGTTATAGATAAGGAACAATGACAGTCCGGCCGTGAGGGATATCTCATATACATCGGGATTGTTGTTGTATATTGATAAATACATTATCATTAATAAAGTGAACCATAAAACAGGGCAGAATAGGAAAAACGAAGCATACGAAAACATATTATTACCCGTGAAAAATGTAACGGCCGCCAAGACAAATGTTATGCAAGAAAGAATAGATAAAATAGACATTAACAAAGGTTGCCAAGCAAAATCATACCTGGATGTATCACAAAAATATGTTGATGTACACCAACCAAAACATATTGTTAAGGCCACACTTATTAATCCCAATGAGAAATTTTTTCTGACATCAATATTTTTTATTTTTATTTTAGCAAAACAACATAATATCATAATTGCACCAATTATGACTCCCGATATCCATAAAAATATATAAGACTCAACAAATGCAATAGCGAAGAATGATGAGAAAATCTTTAGTGGTACCAAAGCTAAAAAACAAGCCGCAAAAATCATCCATATGATACTTAATCCTAACATGATGAATATCTACCTCCTGTAAAATCATATTTTGGAAAACTATATCGTATTAATATTTCAGATTGTTTTCCGTTACTAAACAGTTTATATGATATACATTGTTAAAGTCAATAAATTTA